>JACQXR010000092.1 GCA_016208585.1 candidate division TA06 bacterium
ACTGCCGGTCAACACCCGCAACATCCTGTTCATCTGCGGCGGCACCTTTGACGGGCTGGACAAGATCATCAACGCCAGGATCGGCACCAAGACCCTGGGTTTTGGGGCCGATGTCCGGGAACGAAGCCGGCTTCAGCCTAACGAACTTTTGGCCAAGGTCCAGCCCGACGACCTGCTGAAATACGGGCTGATCCCCGAGTTGATTGGGCGGCTGCCGGTGATCTGCTCGCTGGAGCCTTTGGACAAATCCGCCATGATGGAGATTCTGACCCGGCCCAAGAACGCTTTGGTAAAACAGTATCAAACATACTTCGGGATGGAAGGGGTGGAGCTGGAATTTTTGCCTCTGGCGCTGGAGGCCATCTCGGAGGATGCCCTAAAGCGGGGCACCGGGGCCCGGGGCTTGCGGGCGGCGCTGGAGGAGGCCATGCTGGATATCATGTACCACCTGCCTTCCAGCCAGGGCATTATCAAATGCACCATCGGGCGCGAGGTCATAGTCAACCGGCAGGAGCCGGAGTATGTTCGCAAGGAGCAGGACGCGGCCTGACTGGGGACAAATAACAGGGAACAATTAACAAGGAACATTGCACCCAAACCACCAAAAGCATTTTCTTTAAAAGGAGTTCAGTCGTGAAAAAGTTAATACCAGCCTTTCTGATAATATTTTGTGCGGGGCTTTCTTTTGGGCAGAACAAAAACGCAAAAATATCAGTTGGTCTCATGGATTTGCGGGCCTCGGGGGTTTCTACCAAGGATGCAAAATTTTTGACGGAAAGGTTTGTAATCGAATTGCAGAACACCGGCAGATTTGCCGTGATGGAGCGGGACCAAAGGGATGAAATCCTAAAGGAACAGGGTTTCCAGCAAACCGGGGCCTGCGATCAGACATCATGCCTGGTGGAGGCAGGCAGGTTGTTGCCCATACAAAAGATGATAGGCGGAAGCGTGGGCAAGATAGGCAATACGTTTTCAATCCAAATAAGAATGGTTGATTTGAAAACTGGCGAAGTTGAAAAAACAACAGCCAAGGACTATACCCAGCAGATAGATTATCTTCTTACCACCGGGATGAAGGAGGTAGCCATAGATTTGGCGCAATCGTATGCCAAAAGTGCTGAACAAAATAATGAGGAAACTCTTACTGCCATAAAACAACGGCAGGCGGAGGAGCAACGAAGGAAGGAACGTGAGAAGGCGGTAAGCGATAGCCTTGAATTAGCCAGACAACAAGAAGAAAAAAGGCGGCGCGAATTGGAAATATCACAACAACAGCATTATTTGGATAGTCTATCGCACCAAAAAAATAAAGTAGCAAGAAAATTTTATATTTCCGAAAATATAAAATTCGAAAGCGTTTTTAAAATTGTTAAAGGCATCGAAAACCATTATAGTGAAAACAATCCGCTAGCAAACGCCGATTTCGGTTTTGTTCTATCCAATAAAAAAATACCGCTTGGTCTTTACGGTGGCATGGCAAGAAGTGGTGTTGGTGATTGGGTAATGGTAACATCGGTTTATTCCATCGGGGGTGTCGTAAAATTTCCCAAAGCCCTGTTTGTAAAAGCTGCATTTAGAATAGGCGTAAGCCCTGTAAACACTTTTATAGATTCCACGGGAAGTTCCAGCGCTGGATCTTATGGGTACTATTTGCAAATGTGGCTTTATAATAAAAATTATGGTATAGATATAAATTACCGGAGGGATATGTCTTCTGATTCTATGTCCTATTATCTGCCAGAATATAGAGGGCAAATTGAAATAAAACCATTTATTGTAATAAAAGAAAAAGTACAATTAAAAATAGGCTATGCTTATGAGGTTTATGGCAGCACCGGTTGGAATTCGAATGCGAAAGGAAGCGGATACATAGTTGAAATTGAAGCAAGGCCAATTAAAGAAATAGGGCTAATAGCGGGAATAGATTTTAGAAAGTATAAAGGGACATATAATTTTTATGGTTTTACGTATACTGGTAATAACTTATACAACAATATTTATTTTGGTTTAGGTTTAAATTTTTAAATGCAACAAAACATCTGCCCCCCGAAAATCACGATGAGCAGTAACAAATTTTGGAAGAACGGATGACCCGCGAAGAAGAAATAAAAGCAATGACCAAACAGGCCCTGGCCAGATTCTCCGGAAGTCTGCAGGACCATCAGGTCATTTTGTTCGGCTCCCGGGCCGGCGGGCCGGCCCGTCCCGCTTCCGATTTTGACATCGGGATAAAAGGAGAAAAGCCTTTAGCTGCCAAAACCCTTTATAAAATTGAGCTGGTCGATCTTAGCCGGGTGTCCCCCTCTTTTCTTGAAACGGCCAACAGTAAAGCGGAGGTGCTGCTGTGAATAAATTCAAACTGGTATTTGAAGATTATAAAAAAGCGGTGGCTCAGTTGCAGCAGGCTCTGTCCAGAAAATCTGACGACGAATTGCTGCAGGCCGGCTGCCTGAAATATTTTGAGTTTTGCTTCGAGCTGGCCTGGAAGTCAATCAAGGAGGCCGCCGCCGAGGAGGGGTTGCCGGAGTGCTTTTCGCCCAAGGCCTGTTTAAAACAGGCTTTTGCCCTGGGATGGATAACCGACGAAAAGGCCTGGCTTTCCATGCTGGAGGCGAGGAACCTGATGTCTCATACTTATCAAGCCGAGCAAGCCTTGCAGGTCTATAAAAAACTGTCTCTGTATCTGGATGAATTGAAAGCCCTGCAAAAAGCATTGAGCAAGCTAAACGAATGATAGGGATTTGAGTTTTGGAATTTGTGCGGTTATTAGTAAACAGTGAACAACGGACAGTAAACGGCAAACGCTTAAGCTTGCATTAACAGAGCGTGAAGTGAAACAGAACATCTGCATCGTGGGCGCCCAATGGGGCGATGAAGGCAAGGGCAAGATAGTGGACCTGCTGGCCCAGAAGGCCGATATAGTGGCCCGCTACCAGGGCGGGGCTAACGCCGGCCACACCGTCAAGGTCAACAAAAAAGAGTTCGTGCTGCACCTGATACCCTCTGGGATCGTTCATCCCGGCAAGCTGTGCCTGATCGGCAGCGGGGTGGTGATAGACCCCCAAAGCCTGCTGGAAGAAATGGAGTACCTGAAAAAGCGGGGCATCAGCGTCAAGGGGCGGCTGCTGATCAGCGGCGGGGCCCACCTGACCATGCCCTATCACAAGCTGATAGACAGCGCCCGGGAATCCAGGGCCGGCGGGGCCATCGGCACCACCCACCGGGGCATCGGCCCCACCTACGCCGACAAGGCTTACCGCAGCGGCCTGAAGATGATCGACCTGCTTAACCCGGAACTGTTCGCCCGGAACCTGAAGCGCAACCTGGAGGAGAAAAATTTCATCCTCCAAAAATATTACGGACTCAAAAAGACCGATTATCCCCAGCTGCTGGCCCGGTACCGGGCCTATGCCAGGATATTAAAGCCATATATAACGGACGTCTCCGGCCTTTTAAACCGGAAAATATCCCAAGGCCAGAAGGTGTTGTTCGAAGGCGCCCAGGGCACCTTCCTGGACGTGGACTTCGGCACGTATCCTTTTGTCACTTCGTCCTCCACCATCGCCGGCGGGGCCTGCACCGGGTTGGGGATCGGCCCGGATAAGGTGGGCCGGGTGATCATCGTGGCCAAGGCCTATACCACCAGGGTGGGCCACGGACCCTTTCCCACCGAGTTCAATGAAAAGATGTCCGGTTTCCTGCGGGCCAAGGCCGGCGACGAAGTGGGCCGGACCACCGGACGGCCCCGGCGCTGCGGCTGGTTAGATGCGGTGATGCTGAAACGGGCGGCGCAACTGAATGGGGCCGGCGAACTGGCCCTGACCAAATTAGACATACTGGACGGTTTCAAGGAAATAAAGATTGCCGCGGCCTACAGCTTTAAAGGCAAAAAAATATCCGGCTATCCCCAAAGCAGCGCCGAGCTGGCCGGGTGCCGGCCTCAATATCTGACCCTGCCAGGCTGGGACAAGCCCACCGCCGGTCTCCGAAGCTACAGCGATCTTCCAACCAACGCCAAAAAATACATCGGCGCCATCGAGAAGCTGGCCGGGGCCAAAGCCAGCATCATTTCGGTGGGCTCGGAACGGCAGGCCACCATACTTCGGGGTAAGTTTTAAATATCTTTCCGATCTGCCGGGGAACGTTATCCGCAGATTTCACAGATTTTCGCAGATTTATCCAGGCCCATTAAAAGCATAATGAAAAAATTTGTCTAATCTGTTAATCTGCGGATAGTAAATCAAACCAAACCAACTGTTTTTTTGCTTGACCAGAGCCTTGTTTTTATAGTAAAATTAATAGTTTGCGATAAAGCGCAACAAAATGGGCCAGTAGCTCAGTCGGTAGAGCACCGCCCTTTTAAGGCGGGAGTCATGAGTTCGAATCTCATCTGGCTCACCAGGAAACATAACCATAAAATTGGGAGGGCATCTATTATGGCTCCGACCGATGTTTTGAAGAAGGTGTGTCTTTTCAAGTATCTATCGTTCACCGAGCTGGAGGCCCTGCAGGACCGGCTGGAAAAAAGGGCGGCGCCCAAGGGCGAAAAGATATTCAACGAGGGCAGCCAGGGCAACGAGATGTATTTGATCACCAAAGGCGAGGTGGAGATCTCCATCTCCCGCAACGAGTCCAAGCTGGTTTTGGCCGAACTGCAGGAAAGCTCGTTCTTCGGCGAGATGTCCATTATCACCGACAAGCCCCGCACCGCCACCGCCGTGGCCCTGGTGGATTCCGACATTTATGTTTTGACCAAGGAGGAATTTCAGCGGCTGCTGGTGAAGGAGCCCCTACTTTCGGCCCGGATACTGCTGGCCATCGCCGAGATTCTGTGCGACCGCATCCAGTCCACCAACGAGAACCTGGAAACCTATTTCCTGATCAACCGGGCTATTGTGGACAACGAGCAGTTCCGCCGGCTGTATATCCAAAGCCATTTAAAGGCCTGATTTTCTCCGGACGCTTATTAACGTTTACCCCGTTTACCCCGCTGTAGCGGTGGCCAACCTGCCCGCGGGCTGTAGCCTGCCTTCGCCGAAGCGGATGTTCGGGGCTCCACGCCTGTGCGCTGAAGCGCTTCGGCGCGCAAGCGCGCAGGCAGGCCCTTCGGCGGGCGTAGGCCTGTCCGCCGCAGCCTTGGCGTAGGTGGGAGCTTTAGCGCAGGGGGAAGGCGGCGGCAGATTTTGAAGGATCAGCTCGGATCATCAGATCACTGGTCCCCAAAATCAATTCCCAATAATCAAGTTCTGTCCCCATCGACTAGCGGTTTAGGTCACCACCCTTTCACGGTGGCGGCACGGGTTCGAATCCCGTTGGGGACGCCATTTGGTGTGTTTGGCAAGCAGCAGTTCACTTCGGTAAACTCAGTGCAACACTTCGGTAGCAAAACAAAAATTATTCTCAGTACAGGCTTACTCATGGCAGGCCCATTTTTTGTTTGATGCCTAACCCGTGCCAAAACCATATAAAAATATTGCATTTTTTTAAAAAAACCCTTGACAAACCAGGGTATAAATTGGTAATATTATAAGAATGTAAAAATCCTTTATATACCTTTTGCATAGCCATACCTTTATTAATACAAAATCAAATGCGAACGTAGGAGGTGATAAGCCCTTAAATATTCGCAAAAGGGGTTTTTATTTAAAGCCAGCAATCAACTAAAAAAGGCGGCTGAAACAACGCCTTGAAGAAACCTAAAAAACAAAAACAAACAAATTAACTAAAACAGGAGGAAAACCCAAATGAAGCGAATCTTCGCAGTCTTCGCAACGTTAGCCTTGATGGCCGGAATGGCCATGGCCCAGCCGTCAATGTACGGCAGCTACGGGCTGGTCCGTACTATTTCCCCGGAAAATGCCGGCGCCATGAATTTCGGCATCGGCGTCCACGGTTTCTTGTCCATGAAGGAAGTGGAGACCACTACATCCTGGAGGAACATTGAACTGTATCCCAAGGGATACTTTGCCGTCAGCGATATGCTGGAGTTCTCGCTATCCCCGGCTTACCGGATGTTTCAGACAACCATCAGCGACAGCTCGGTGTCGGATAACGGCTCGCTGGACACCCGGATCGGCCTGAAGGCCTCGTTCAAGCTGGGCGAAAGCTTTGACCTGGGAACTTATTTGGGCTATGATTACAGGTATAGCAAAAAATTCAGCGGAAAATATGCCTGGGTCGATAATGCCTGGAAGTTAAAATCTACGGATACTTTATATTCTCCCATTGGCACGTTTCATTTCCTTTTGATCCCCGGGTTCCAGGCCGACAAGTTCAAGGCTCATCTTAACGTCGGCGTGGCCTATGATTTGGATAAAGTACATGGCACAGGAGCTGATTCATTAACTGCCGTGGCAGTTTATCCCCAAAAGACCATTCCGTTCGGCTTGGGCCTGTCCTACGATGCCGGCATGATGACACCCTTCCTGGAAGTTACCGGCAGCCATGTGATGGATGACACCAAATACGGTAAAATAACCGGGTACGATACCCTGACCTCTACGCCGATCTACGGCGAGACCGTAACCCGCGGCCTGATGAACAACCCCCTGTGGGTGACCGCCGGTGCCCGCTTCGCCTTCGGCGATGTCAAGCTGGACGTCGGCGGCGAGTATAATTTGCAGACCAAGGACTCCACTTTGCCGGATTTGGACCGCGAGCTTGACTGGCAGGTATTCCTGGGCCTGGCCTATGCCCCGACCAAGGCCGCCGGTCCCAAGGTTCCCCCGACCGCCCTCCTTACCGGCAAGGTCACCGATGCCAAGGGCAAGGGCCTGGCTGCCACAGTTACCGCCGGCGGCTTAACCGCCAACACCGACCCGGCCACCGGCGACTACACTCTGGCCGGCCTGCCGATCACCAAGGCCCCGATAGAGATCAAGACCGACGCCAAGCTGTACATTGCCAAGAGCGGCTCGGTGATCCTGACCAAGAAGAACAAGAAGACCCCGGCCGTCCAGGATTTCGCCTTAGAGCTTAAGCCCATCCCGATGGGCGCCGCCAAGGGCCTGGTCAAGGACGCCGTCACCCTCGCCCCGGTTGAGGCCAGCATAGCCTTTGCCGGACCCAAGGCCGAGACCGCCAAGGTCGTAGCCGGAGCCTACAATGTCAACCTGCAGGTCGGCAACTATGCCGCCACCGTCACTGCGGTCGGCTATTTTGACAAAACGGCCACCATCGCCATCGCCGAGAAAGGCGCCGCCCTGAATGACTTCACCATGCTGAAGAAGGGCGCCGTGCTTCCGGTGGAGGTCGTCTGGACCGCTGCCAACAAGGCCATGATCAAGACCGTCAACGTCGAAGCCCTGGTTAAGATGCTTCAGGACAATCCCAAAGCCAAGGTTGTCATCACCGCCTATGTTGACAGGGTCGGCGGCAAGAAGATGAACCAGAAGCTGGCCACTGCCCGGGCCGATGCCATCCGGGCCGAGCTGGTCAAAGCCGCCATCGACGTCGCCCGCATCACCACCGTTGGCCAGCTGCCCGTGGTCGCCAGCAAGACCAATGCTCTGAGAGCTGCCAACACCAAGGTTGAAGTTTCCTTCGTAGAATAAACAGGCTTAATAACCGGAGCTTATCGCAAGTAAAAAAGCCCCCCGCCTAAGGCGGGGGGCTTTTTGCTTTATGACGGGTAACGGTCACTGCGAGAGGGGCCGGATGGTGGTAGACGAAGCAGTCCATGTGTTTTGTTTTTTAGTCAGATTACTTCACTTCGTTAGCCATTCAAGATGTCATACTCAGTGCAGGCTCTTGCTGGGGTGTCTGGCTCGTAATGACGTGATCAGTTTCCCTTGAACCGGCGCTGCTTCTTGGCCTGCTGCCACAGGGCTTCCAAGCCTTCCAAACTGCTCTGCTTGAAAGTTTTTCCGGTCTTGGCCAGCTGCTGCTCGATGTATTTGAACCGCCGAGTAAATTTCTCCGAGGTCTGTCTTAAGGCATCCTCGGGGTCGATCTTTAAAAACCGGGACAGGTTGACCAAGGTAAAAAGGATGTCGCCCAGCTCGTCCTGGATTTCCTTCTTGTTGCCCTTGTTGTAGGCCCGGGAGAATTCTCCCAGTTCCTCCTCCAGTTTGGCAAACGCGCCGTCGATGCGCTCCCAGTCAAAACCCAGCCGGGCGGCCTTGTCCTGGATCCGGTGCGCTTTAAGCAGGGCCGGCAAGCGGCGGGGGATGCCGTCCAGGGCCGAGCGCCGGACGTTTTTCTTTTCCTGATACTTTATCTCCTCCCAGTTCATCAACACTTCCTTGGCGTCTCTGGCATGGGTCTGGCCGAAAACATGGGGGTGGCGACGCTTCATCTTTTCCGCGTGGCCTAAGACCACCTGGTCAATGTCAAAGCGTTGTTCCTCGGCCGCCATCTGGGAATGGAAGATTATCTGGCCCAAAAGGTCGCCCAGCTCCTCCTTCATTTTCTCCGGATCGTTCTCGTCTATGGCCTCGATCACCTCGTAGGCTTCTTCGATCAAATAGGGCTTGAGGCTTTTATGGCTTTGCACCCGGTCCCAGGGACAGCCGCCCGGAGCCCTTAAGCGGGCGAAGATGTCAACCAGATCGTAGAACGGTTTGCCTTTAGACAGTTTGCCGTTGGGCCGTTTGCGGTTTGTTTTAGTTTTATTTTTGATCGGCATTGTTGGTTTGAAAATCTTTTAGTATGGTGTTCATGTTGTCTTTACCAAGATGGTCGCATTTATTGATGATCAAGGGAATGAGTTCTTTATATTTATCAACCATTGGATTGATTGTAAAACCAAAATTTTTATTTGTGGCAAAGTAGGCACCCTTTGCAGTTTTCATATTAATAAAACCCCGTTTCAATCTTATTCTACTTATATCTTGCCAAGGGATACCCCTTTTATCTTGCATAGAATAAAACTCTAGTCCTTCTGAGGTTACAAGTATCTGCCGAAATTTCTTGCTTCGCAAATCATATAAATTAAAAAACATTACAAATGACGGTATGAACATTATCAAACTCTGGCTGTAGTAAGCGAACAAAAGCACAAATGCAGTTAAACCCACCCAAATATTAAATTTACCCATGTTTATTCGATACAATATCCCAGTCTCAGGTGCTGGCAATGTGGTTTTTAATTGAAAAGATAACAGAATAAGTATTTGGGTTCCGATGAAGGGGCCACATAGAATTATTTGAAAAAGAAAAAAGGCACCCAATATTTTCGGATCATCAGTCTTCTCGAAAATAAAAGGAAAGAAATGAAATGCGAGAAAAGTTGTAAAACCGGCAATATTAAAATTTAACATCTGGATCGGTCTGGCAGTCTTGGTAAAATACAGTAATCCGGTAATCAAAATGATAACAAGAGGATAGATATAAGCAAGGCTTGCAATAACTCTGAAATATGGAGTGAAGAACGAAGTTAGGACGAAATAATCAACTATAGCGTATACAAGCGCAATAGCGATCGAAGCACCATAAATAATTTTCTCAAAACGAGGTGAAAAATGTTTATAGACTCCAGGTATCAGCAGAGATTCAATCTGGCTCACACCACCACCCTCGGCAGCAGTGGATTGATCCTTGTCACCACCTCATAATTTATAGTCCCGATCCACTGGGCCATTTGCTCGGCTGAAATCTTTTCGTTCTTCTGCTTTCCCAAAAGCACCACCTCGTCCTCAGGTCTAACTCCGGGAATATCAGTGATATCTGCCATGCACAGGTTCATGCAGACCCGGCCCCGGATGGGCGCCCGTTTCCCTTTTATCAGCACATAGGCGGTGTTGGAAAGTTTTCGGTCGTAGCCGTCGTAATAGCCCACCGGCAGCACCGCGATCTTAGTCCGGCGGCTGACCCTGAAAGTGCAGCCATAGCCGATATAGGAGCCGGCCGGCACCATTTTCACCTGGGCCACCCGGGTCTTCCAGGACATGACCGGCTCCAGCCTGAATTCAGACCCCTGCTCCTTCAGCGAGACCATGGTCTCCCTGGAAGGCCACAGCCCGTAAAGCCCGATGCCGATCCGGGCCAGTTGCAGCCTGGTCTGGGGAAAGACCAGCGAGGCTGCGGTGCAGGCGATATGGTTCACATTTGCCTTGAAACCTTTTTTCTCCAGTTCATTCAGCATCTTCTGGTAACGCTGGAGCTGCTTGCCGGCGAAGCTTCTATCGGTGGTGTCCTCGATGTTGGCGAAGTGGGTGGAGTAGCCCTCCAGCGCCAGATTCTTTGACCCCTTGATCATTTTGGCCAGATGCAGCGCGCCTTTCAGATCAACCCCCTGGCGGTGGGTGCCGGTCTCTAATTTGATGTGGAGGAATATTTTCTTTTTGGTTTTCAACGATCTCAATTTTGCCAGGATTTCCCGGTTATAGACCGTCAGCCGCAGATCGTGAAGAACCGCGTCAGATAGTCTTGCCAAAGGAACGTAACCCAGCACCAGCACCGGGAGTTTTATTCCCTGGCGGCGCAATTTCAGGCCTTCGTCCGCCGAATTCACCGCCAGCCAGTCGGCCAGCCCGGAGCACTGAATGATCCGAGCCGCTTCCAGAGTCCCGTGGCCGTAGGCGTTGGATTTGACCACCGGGCACAGCTTTGTCCCTTGCCCCAGCAGGCTGCGGAAGGTTTTAAGATTTTTAAGCAGGGCTTTTTTGTCAAGCTCCACCCAGATCAGGCGATGACTGTTCGCTGTTTTTTGCATTTTGTAAGGGTTGTTACTAATCAGAGTATTTGATTGATTTTATAAGGAAGCCAGCCTGCACGCCGTACCCCGCCGGATACTGAGCATAGCCGAAGTGTGGCGGGGGTAGGAGTGGAATCGCATGAATAAATGTTTTCGCTGTTTAGAGCTTATCCTCAAATAACAATTTGGGCATAAACGGCTGCAAAACCGCCATACTGCCTCACGCTCATTCACCGTATCGCTGTGGATACGCTTCACTCGCGTTCCTTGTCTGGCATGGTTCGACAGGCTCACCACATGCCTTTTCGCTCGTTTATGCTGACCCAAAGCTCATTAGGATAAACTTTGTCGCTCCCGGACAGAAAGTGGGTTCACTCCAAGGGAAAGTGGATGCGATTTGGGTCTCCTCCTACGCTCCGCTTCCACCTGCGCTCTCGCTTCGGCGGATAATGGGCGGACAGGCGGGAGTAATAGGGCATCTGGAAATCGGCGACGACGTAATTTGCCTGGCCCAGTCCAGAGTGACCAAGTCCACGCCCTCCAAGACCATGCTCTACGGCAACCCGGCCCGGCCCCACATGAAGGTCAAGCGGATCGACGCCGCAGTTGATATGCTGCCGGAGAAATTGAAGGTGATAAGCGATTTAGAAAAAAGGGTGGCCGAGCTGGAGGAGAAGCTGGGGATCAATCACGGGGAGAAATGAAACTTTGTTTTTTCGGATACAGTCCATCTACACCGGTCCCTTTTTCTTCTTGAACACCGCTATCCAGGGGCTGCCGAAATGCTTTTGCTCTTCTGTCGTCGGTCGGCGATATCCCTTGAATTTACCTTCACTGTAACGGATGAAAGGCCTCAGAAGCGAATGGGTTTTTCGGGAGTAAAGGTCAAGGCGATTGGAGAAGTAGGTGGTTACGGTATATCTCCGCTTCTGGCCAAATTGCCCGAACCGTCCGGCCAACCTCCGCCAGTCTCCCGGAAAGATACGCCTAAAAGCTCCAATAAAATCGAGTACTGTGAACGAGCTTTGAGGTATCTGCAGGATGGTTGCCTCGATCTTGCCCTCAGGCAATAGAGTTTGCATTGCTTTTATCCTCTACTCCGGGTTGTTCAGCGAGCCTTTGTCTAACTGCTCAAAATTGTAATCCTTGCCCTGCAGGTTCAGGTCCTGCATCTTGTGGATGTTGCACATCTGGGTGGGAATGTTGGCCGTGATAAAAACCTCGGGCCGGACCTTGGGACAGGCCGGAGTGGCCAGCAGCCCGGACTCGGTGCAGACGGTGGCGTTGCTGATTCCCGCCGGAACCGGGAAATCGGCCCCGGATGATTTGGCGGTGGCCAGCTTCATGAACTCGGTCCAGACCGGCAGGGCAATGCCGGCCCCGGTGGCCCCTTCATAGATCATAATCTTCTGGTCAAAGCCGACCCAGACGCCGCAGACCAGGTCCGGAGTGTAGCCGATGAACCAGGTGTCGGTGTAATCGTTGGTGGTGCCGGTCTTGCCCGCGGCCGGCTTGGCGAATCCGGACAGCCTGGCCGAGTAGGCGGTGCCGCCGTCCAGCACGGTCTTCATCATGTGGGCCATGATGTAGGCGGTCTGGGGCGAAAGCACTTCCTCGGCGTAGGGCTTGTTCTCTTCCAGCACCGCGCCGGCCCGGTCGGTGATTTTCAATATCAGCACCGGCTCCACCCGCACGCCCCGGTTAGCGAAGACCCCGTAGGCGCTGACCATGTCGTAGAGGATGACGTCGGCCGAGCCCAGGGCTAAAGACAGCACCGCCGGCAGGGAGGTCTTGATGCCCATCTTGCGGGCATAGCTGATGACGTTGCTGGGGCCCACGCTTTGGATCAGCTTGACCGCGATCAAATTTTTGGAAAGGGCCAGGGCCTTGCGCAGCGAGATGGGGCCGTCGAATTTGCCGTCATAGTTGCCGGGGTACCAGGCGTTGCCCGAACCGTCGTCGTCCACCACGATCGGGGCGTCCACCATCACGTCGCCCGGGGAAAAACCGTTGTCCACGGCCGCGGTGTAGACGAAGGGCTTGAAGGCCGAGCCGGCCTGGCGCTTGGCCTGGACTGCCCGGTTGAACTTGCTGACCAAAAAATCCCGGCCGCCGATCAGGGCCAGCACCCGGCCATTGTGGGGATTGATGGCCATCAGGGCCGTCTGGATATAGGGGGTGTTGGTCACGCCCTCCTCGGTATTGGGGGGCTTGAATTCCTTGCGCTTGGGCTTGAATTTATAGGTCTCCTCTAACTTCTGCATCCAGGTTTCGGAGACTTGGTTGGCCATCCGCTGCACCTCCAGGTCCAGTGACGAATAGACCACCATCCTTCCCTGGTAGATGGCGTTAGCCCCGTATTTAGCCTCCAGGTACTTGCGGATCTCCTCCACAAAATAGGGGGCGTCGTTGAGCCGCAGTTCCTTGGGCTTCAGCTTCAGGCTTTCCCGGGAAGCGGCCTCGGCCTGGGGTCTTTTAATGACGTCGGTCTGGACCATGGCTTCCAACACCGTGGCCCGACGTTTGAGGGCGGATCCCGAGCGGTCATAGGGCGAATAAAGGGTGGGACCCTTGGGCAGTCCGGCCAGCAGGGCGGCCTCGGACAGGGTCAGGCTGTCCACATGCTTGCCGAAATACAGCTGGGCCGCGGTCTCGGCGCCGTAGGCTCCGTTGCCGTAGTAGATCTGGTTGAAATACAGCGCCAGGATCTCGTCCTTGGAAAAAAGCCGCTCGATCTTCAAGGCCAGAATGGCCTCGGCGATCTTGCGGGAGATGGTGCGATCCTGGGTCAAGAACAGATTGCGGGCCAGCTGCTGGGTGATGGTGGATGCTCCCCGCAGGCGTTTGGTGCGGCGCAGGGCAAAATCCTTCAACGCCGCGGCGCAGCCGAACAGGTCCACGCCCCAGTGCCTTCTGAAACTGCGGTCCTCGATGGCGATGGTGGCGTCCACTAATATTTTGGGGATCCGGGCCAGCGGTACCACTATCCGGTGCTCTTCGGCGAACTCGTAGATCAACTGCTGGTTGGCGTCGAAGACCTTGGTGCCCTGCTTGGGCTGGATGTCCTCCAATGCCTTGGTGGAGGGCAGGGTCCGGGAGTAGAAGACGAAGGCCCCGGCCCCCAACCCCAAAAAGAAAAAAAAGGCCAGCCCGGCCGCAAAGGCGAATTTAGCGGTATAGCGGACGAACTTGCCGGAGGTTTTACGGGCGTTGAAGAATTCTTTGGTCCTGAATAAAAATCCGGACATAGCGGTAAAAGGTTTTTGATTTTTGTCTTTGGTTGATATTTGGCTTATAACGTTAATTCTACCTTTAATTATTTTAATAGTCAAGGGCTTTGTTGCGTGAATAAGGGGTAATTTGGTATAATCTGGCCATGATTAACGAACTGAAAGGGGCCAGAAGTGTCCCAACGTTAGAATATATTTGAGTTGCAAATTAAGAACCCTGCGGCAGAGACCGCAGGGTATGCAATTAGAACATCCGTAATTGCTCTTCTTGCGTGTCTTCACCTTGTTGCTTTATGTATCTTTCCACCACGCTCCAGTCGCCCCGGACTCCGACTGTCGCTACATAATACCCGTCACTCCAGAACTCTCCGCCCCACAGCTCTTTTCTCAATTCCGGCAACGCCTGAAACAACTGCTTCGCTGTGATGCTCTTGTATAATCGCACAAATGCCCCGGGACCATACTTCGGATG
>JACQXR010000093.1 GCA_016208585.1 candidate division TA06 bacterium
CCCGGCGGACGATGGATGAACTGGATAAAATCTGGCAGCCCTACATCGTGGTCGGCGGTTCCGGCCTGTACCTAAGGGCATTAATCGAAGGGCTGGTCAATATCCCTGCGGCCGATCCCGGTATCCGCCGGGAACTCAAAAACCTTTCCGGGACCAGGGGAAATCAGGCCTTGTTTAAAAAACTGGCCGAATGCGACCCGGAAACCGCCCAGAGACTCGGCGTCAACGACGGGGTGCGGATCGTCAGGGCACTGGAGGTCTTTACGCTTACCGGGAAACCATTGAGCCTTTGGTTCAAGGAAAAGCGCGCCGGGGACGCCAGGAACTATAGACTAATAGTGTTGGACCTGGACCGGAAAACGCTCTATCAAAGGATCGAGACCCGGCTTGACTTTATGATGGCCCGGGGCCTGCTGGATGAAGTGAAAGGCCTGTTAAAACGAGGCTACGGGCCGGACTCACCCGGAATGCAGACGGTGGGTTATCGGGAACTGATGGCCTGCCTTTCGGGAAAAACAGACCTGGCGGAAGCTGTTCGCCTGATCAAAAGGAACACCAGGCATTACGCCAAACGGCAGCTTACATGGTTCCGCAAAATGAATTATCAGCAATGGATAAACTGCCTGTCAAACGAAAGTCCCGAAGATATCGCCAATAAAATATCGGTTTAACCAAAAGTCGTAGCCGTTCTGCCACAAAGGCACTAAGACACCGAGCCAAATCGTGAATCGTAAATTGTGAATTGTTATTTTTGTGCCCCTGCGACTCAGCTCATGGCAGGCTAGTGTCTTGGTGGTGAAAAAATATTAAAATTCAATGAAGATACTGTTAATCGGTTCGGGCGGCCGGGAACACGCCCTGGGCTGGAAACTGGCCCAAAGCCCTTTGGTAAAAAAAATATATTGCGCCCCGGGAAACCCCGGGCTGGCGGAGTTGGGCGATTGTCTGGATATAAAGGCCGATGACATTGCCGGTCTGGCTGATTTTGCCCTGAAGAATGCCATTGATCTTACCGTGGTTGGCCCGGATGATTGTCTGGCCGCCGGCGTAGCCGATGTTTTCCAGGAAAAAGGCTTAAAAATATTCGGGCCCACCCAAAAAGCCGCGCAAATAGAGGCTTCCAAGGCTTTCTCCAAGGAGCTGATGCGGCGGGCCGGCATTCCTACCGCCGAGTATGCCGTCTTTGAAGATCATAAAAAGGCCCTGAATTATCTTAAGGGTCAAAGATACCCCCTGGTAATCAAGGCCAGCGGACTGGCTTTGGGCAAGGGCGCGATCATCTGCCGTGATGCCGAAGAGGCCCAAGCCGCCCTGCACTCTGCCATGGTGAAAAAGATCTTCGGGGCCTCCGGAGATCAGGTCATCATAGAAGAATTCCTGGGAGGGCCGGAAGCGTCCATCCACGCTTTTTGCGACGGCAGCCAGACGGCGCTTTTCCCCGCTTCGCAAGACCATAAACAGGCGTTTGACGGCGATCTGGGGCCTAACACCGGCGGCATGGGCAGCTACGCGCCGGTGGGCTGGGTGACCCCGGAGATGATGTATCAAATCAAGAACGCCATCGTGACCCCGGCGCTTAAAGCAATGTCGGATTTCGGCGCGCCGTTTCGGGGCTGTCTGTTTCCGGGATTGGTCTACACGCCCCAGGGCTTTAAAGCGCTGGAGTTCAACGCCCGTTTCGGCGATCCCGAGACCCAGAGCTATCTGAGGCTTTTGCAATCGGATCTGGCGGAGATCCTGCTGTCCTGCGCCGAGGGCCGCCTGAAGCCGGATGAAATCAAATGGTCCGGCCAAAGCGCCGCTTGCATCGTGGCCGCCTCCGGCGGATATCCCGGAAAATATCAGAAAGGTTTTGAGATCTCAGGTTTGGAAAAGGCAGGGGAGGACCCTGATATCAAAATATTCCAAGCCGGAACAGCTGTTAGCAACAATAAATTAGTGACGGCCGGCGGCCGGGTGCTGGGGGTTTCCGCCGTGGGGGATGATTTGGAACAAGCCCTGGCCAAAGGTTATCGGGCGCTAGAGAAGATAGATTTTTCCGGGATGCACTACCGGAAAGACATAGGAAGAAGGAGGACAGGAAAATGAAAAAAAGTTTTTTTGTTTTTTTGCTGCCGCTGTTCTTTTTCGCTTGGCTTCCGGCCCAGGCGCAAAAGACCCTGGCGGTGGCCACCGGCAATTACAAGCCTTTCCAGTTTAAGGACCGGGAGGGGAAACTGATCGGCTATGACATTGAGCTGGGCAACGAAATTGCCAAAAGGCTGGGGGTTAAGTTCCAATGGAAGCAGATGGATTTCAGGCAGATCTTTCCCTCGCTGGATGACGGCAGTTGCCGGCTGGCCATAGCCGCGCTACATTCCACCAAAGCCCGGGAGAAAAAATACGCCTTAAGCAGTTGGTATCTCAAAACCGGATTGGTGGTGGTGGCGAGAAAAACAGGCAAAAAAATCGGTTCGCTTGACGATTTAAAGGGCTTGACGGTGGCGGTCAAGGAGAAGGCGACCGGAAACGATTTTGCCAGGGAAAACGGGCTGAAGCTCGGCTTTAAATACAAGGAGTATCTGAGCACCGAACAGAGCTTTGCCGCCCTTAAAAATGGCGAGGTGGATGCGGTGTTCAACGACTACCTGTCATCGCGCATTTATCTGAAGGAAAATCCCGATTATCTGATACCCTTTCCTCCCTTTGCCTCCTGCGGCCTGGCGATAGCGGCCGGCAAAAGCAGTTCGGCGCTGATATCCAGGATAAGCGCCATTTTGGGGGACCTGGAAAAGGAGGGTTTTTTAAAAAAATTGTATATAAAATGGCTTTTATAACTATAGTTTTGCACTTTTTAACCTGTTTGGAATGATTTCCGGACTATCTAACAGCGTAGAAATACCGCCAACAGCGTAGAAATACCGCCAACAGCGTAGAAATGACCGCCAACAGCGTAGAAATGACCGCCAACAGCGTAGAAATGACCGCCAACAGCGTAGAAATGACCGCCAACAATGTAGAAATGACCGCTATCTTTGTGCCTTTCGCGGGCAACAGCATTAGAGAGGAATAATATTCCACCCTTTGAAAAGGCTTGCAAACAGGCTGACAAACCATCCTTAATGCCTATATAGTTGCCACTGAAAAAGACCCTTTTCCCACGCTTGCGCGCCAAAGCGCTTCAGCGCGCAGGCACGAAAAACGCGAAAAACGCGAAAACTCAGAAAATCCATAACCTGTTGATCACAAAATATGTTAAAGTAATATTCTGAATTCAACATTTCGCGCTTTTTCGCCTGCCTGCGCGTAGCCGCTTCGGCATAGGCAGGAGTGTTTAGCGGGTTTTTCAGGGAGAACTATATAAGTGCAAAACTATAGTTTTATAACCGAATCATGAAAATTTCTTTTAAGATAGGGCTGATCACGGCTTTAGTGGCCGGGCTTATGGCGGTCGGCATTTTCCTTAATCACAGTTTTTGGGAGGGCAAGGCCTGCCGGGCCGCGCTTAATTCCCATGCCGGGACCATGGCCGAAATGCTGAGCCTGAGCGTTCAGCAGTCGCTGCTGGGCAATGATTTTTCGGCGCTGGAATATTATTTGAACCAGTTCAATGACCGCAAGGACCTGGCCTATGTGGTTGTTTACGATAACGTAGCCACCCCGCTGGGCAGGGCCGGAGGCCTGGCGGCCAGCGAAGCCATAGCCCTTTACCAGGCCAATCCCAGGCAGCTTTTTACGAAGATGAGATGCTTTCAATTTACCGCCGCACCAGCCTATTCAACTACCTGATCCTTTTCCTGGGATTGGCGGTTTGCCTAACCTCCGGCTGGTTAGTGGCCCGGTACCTGGGAAAGCCCATCGAGGCCTTGATCGAGGGCGCCGATCAATTGGTTAAAAGCAACTACGACCACCGGATAAATTTAAAAAGAAAAGACGAATTGGGCCGCCTGATTTCGGCCTTCAACCAGATGGCCGGCACCATCCGGCAGGATATGGCGGAGCTGGGATCAAAAAACCGCCAGCTGTTGAAAGCCCGGGAGGACTTGGAAAAGGAACGGGATCTCATCAAAAACATCTTTGCCGCCACCCCGGACGCCGTCTTCATCACCGACCTCAGCGGCAATTTTACCGAGGTCAACGGCAAGGCCATAGAACTGCTGGGCCTTAATTCCCGGGATGAATTGATGGGCCAGAATTTTTCCGCCTTTATCGCCCCGGATGACCGGGACCTGGCCCTTCGCAATTTCCAAAAGACCCTGGATCACGAAGAACTGATCGATGTTCCGTTGAATGCGGTAAACGCCAAAAACGAACGGTTCCCGCTGGAATATTCCGCCAGCCTGTTGCCCGGCATTGAAGGGCGGCCCGCTAACATTGTGATGGTGGGACGCAACATCGCTTGGCGCAGAAAAGCCGAACTGGCCATGGCCGAAAGCGAGGCCCGTTTCCGGTTGCTGGCCGAGGCCAGCCCGGCCAGCATTTTTGCCTACCGGGAAAAGTTCATCTATGTCAATCCCGCCTGCCAGGCTCTTACTGGCTACAGTCCGGCCGAAAGTCTTGACCTTAATTTCTGGGATTTGATCCATCCCGACTACCGGGATCTGGTAAAACAGCGGGGCCTGGCCCGGCAGAGGGGGGAAAATGTTCCGGCCAACTATGAGTTCAAAATAATCCGCAAAGACGGCCAGGCGCGCTGGGTTAATTTTGCTGGAATCCTGACCCAGTTTGGCGGCCAGCAATCCGGTTTGGGAATGGCCCTGGATATCACCGAACGAAAAGAGGCTGAGCGGAAACTGGCGGAAACGGAAATGAAATATCAGCAGGTGCTGGAAGGCATGGCCGAGGGCATTTACCGCACTACCCCGGAGGGGAAAATACTACTGGCCAATCAGGCCATAGTCAAAATGCTGGGATTCGCCAGCCTGGATGAACTGATGGCCAGGGACATCCAGAAGGAGGGATATTTTGATCCGAATATGCGGCGGAAATTTGTCGAGGAAATGAGCCAAAAGGGACAGGTAAACAACTGGATAAACGAATGGAGGAAGAAGGACGGCTCCATTCTGGTGGTCAGGGAAAACGCCCACGCGGTCAAGGATCTATCGGGAAAAATTATTTATTACGAGGGGACGGTTGAGGATATAACGGAGCAGAGACTGGCCGAGCGGAAGCTGGCCGAGTCGGAGCGCAAATATAGCCAGTTGTTTGAAGGCATCGTGGAGGGCATTTACCGCACCACCCCTGAGGGAAAGGTATTGCTGGCCAATCCGGCCCTGGTTAAAATGCTGGGATTTGAAAGCCTGGAGCAGGTGATAAAGTTGGATCTGAACAAATCCGGTTATATGGACGTCAACACCCGCCGCCGGTTCAAGGAACTGATGGAGCGGGACGGCCAGGCGCTGGGTTTTGAGGCCCGCTGGAAACGGCCCGACGGTAAAATCCTGATAATCAGCGAAAACGCCCGGGCGGTAAGGGACGGCCAGGGGAATGTCACTTGTTACGAAGGAACGATAGAGGATATTACCGAGCGGCAGCAGGCCGAAGAAGCGCTGCTTAACGAAAAAAACAAACTGTCCGACCTGTTCCGGGTCAGCCTGCAGGTGGCCCGGGCCGGGGGCATCCAGAAAAAATTAGACCTGACCATGGAGGGAATAGCGGGCACCGGTTTGTTTGCCCGGGCGGCGCTGGTGCTTAAAAACGAGGAGGGAGGCAACAGCCATATCGCCCATTTCGGCATGACCAACAAGGAAGCCCAGGCGATCCTCAGGGCCGCTCCGGCTAAGGCCGAAAAATTAGAGAAAATATTCAACAAAAAGTACCGCTACAGCAATTCATATTTTATTCCCCATGATGCGCCGGGGGTTGATTTTTCCATCAAACTGATAAACAAGCGATATCAGCCTAGCGGCGACTGGCATCCGGCCGACGTGCTGCTGGTGCCCCTGACGGTCAAGGAAAAGCATATCGGTTATCTGACGGTGGACGAGCCGGTGGACGGAAAAATCCCCGGCCTGGAAACGGTGCGCCTGCTGGAACTTTTTGCCAATCAGGCGGCCGTGGCCGTAGATAATTTCAGGCTTTACAGCGATCTGGAGCGCAGTTATTACAGCACCCTAAAAGCCTTCGTGGCGGCCATGGACGCCAAGGACCCATACACCAAGGGCCATTCCGAGAACGTCCGTTATCACGCCCTGAACATCGCCCGCCAGCTTAAGCTTCCGGAGGAGCAGGTGAAGCTGATAGATTTCAGCTCGCTGCTGCACGACATCGGCAAGCTGGCCATCCGGGACGAGATACTGACCAAACCCAGCCTGTTGTCCGACCACGAATACCAGGAGGTAAAACTGCATCCGGTGATCGGCAGCCATCTGGTGGCCGAAGTGGAGTCGTTGCTCCATCTGGCTCCAATTATTCACAGCCATCACGAGCATTACGACGGGTCGGGATATCCCCAGGGCATCAAGGGCGATGACATTCCCCTGGAGGCCAGAATCATAGCGGTGGCCGACGCCTTTGAGGCCATGACCTCGGATCGTCCCTACCGCAAGGCCTTTGACCTGAAAGTGGCCATCAACCGGCTGCAGGAAGCGGCCGGGGCCCAGTTTGACGAGGAGATTGTAAAAACATTCATCAAACTCCATCAGGAAACCCATGGATAAAAACAAAACTAATGCCGCCGGCCCAGGCCGCCGGACCGGGCGGATCGTTCGAATAAAAAACCGGCCTTTAAAAAGGCCGGACCGGGCGAGTTCCTCCGAAGCCCGGCGCTTGAAAAAAAGATTGGATGAAATCTCGGCGCTTAGCCGGATCGCCCAGTCCCTGGCCCGGGTAATGGACCTGGACCATCTTTGGCCCCGGCTGCACCGAGAGGTCAGCCGTTTGCTGGATGCCCGGAATTTTTACGTGGCCCTGTGGCACCGGCAGGAAAAGGCGGTGGAGTTTGTTTACGAGATCGAGGACGGCAAACAGGCTCCCAAATCCCGAAAAACCCGGGCCCACGGGCTGATCGAATTAGTGCTAGAATCCGGCAAACCGCTGCTGATAAGGAATGAGGAACGGAAGATAAAAGGACAGACGGTAAAAACTAGCGGCCAGCCGGCGCTTTCCTGGCTGGGGGTTCCCATCCGGCTTAAGGGGCATACTCTGGGAATGATCGCCGTTCAGAATTACCGCCAGGCCGGCGCCTATAATCCGGGCCATCAGGAATTGCTGGCGTCCATAGCCGGCTATGCGGCGGTGGCTTTGGAAAATTCCCGGCTGCAGGCGGCCGCCCGGCAAAAGGCCAAAGAAGCCGAAGCCCTGCATCAATTGAGCAAAGCCGCAGTAACCGAGACCGACCTGGACAAACTGCTGCAGAAGATACCCTGGCTGATCAAGGAAACCTTCGGCTACCTGAATTGCGCCATACTGCTATCAGATCAGGATAATAAATACCTGTACCTCAAGGCCGCGGTGGGATACCGGGCCCAAGCGATCAGGGATACCCGGATCGCCATCGGACGGGAGGGGATAACCGGCTGGGTGGCGGCCCAGGGAAAGACCCTGTATGTTCCCGATGTCAGCAAAGAGAAACGGTATCTGGAAACGGTAAGCGGCTGCCGTTCCGAATTGGCCTTGCCTCTTAAATTCCAAAATAAAATCATCGGGGCGCTGGACATCGAAAGCGCCGTCATTGACGGTTTTGACCCGGATAGAATCCGGCTTTTGGAAAATTTCGCCAATCAGGCGGCGGCGGTCATCCAAAAGCTCCGGCTGGAGCAGCTGGCCCAGCAAAAGATCAAAGAACTTTCCGCCCTGCATCAGCTTAGCCAGGCTGTTATCAATGCTTCCGACGAAAACGAAGTGATGACGCTGAGTCTCGAGAAAATCAGCGGCATCATCCCCGCCGATGTCATTTCCCTGATGCTGATTGATCCGGCCACCGGCGATCTGGTGATAAAAGCGGCCCGGGGGCTTTCGGATGAAACCGAACAACAGCCCAGGCTTAAATCGGGCCAGGGATTGGCCGGCTGGGTGGTCGAAAATATGGAGCCGGTGATAACCGCCGATCTGGGAAACGATCCCAGGTTCGCTGCTTTGCCGGAGAAGGAAAAGTTGGGGGCCTCGATCGTGGTGCCGCTTCAGGCCAAAGCGCAGCTCTTGGGAGTGTTGAGCATCAATAATTATTCGGGAAACCACCGGACATTCAGCGAGGAACAACTGCAACTGGCCCAGATTATGGGAAACACTATTGCCACGGCATTAGAGCAGACCGAACTGGTGTCCGCGTTGGACAGCCGGGCCTCGGCCCAAAAAGCGCTGCTGGGAACCGGCGGCCTGCTGCTGGGAACGTTGCAGATAGACGAGGTGCTTTCCAAAATTTCCCGGGAGATCGAACGCTTGATTCCCTTTCAACGTCTGGCCCTCTACAAAGCGGACTGGAACAACAGGATCCTGGCCCCGCTGCTGGCTTTAGGCCCCTATCGGGACGAGATCATGGCCGACCCCCCCTTTTCCATGGATGAAGGCATAACCGGAAACATTGCCCGGTCCGGCCGGCCGGAGATCATTCCCGATACCGCCCGCGATTCCCGGACGGTTCATGTGGCCGGGACCAGCGACGATTCGGAAGCGGTGCTGGTGGTTCCCCTGTTGGTTGATGGCCGCAGCGAGGCGGTGATGGTGATAGGAAGGAAGGTCTCGGCCGGGTTTAATTTCCGGGAGTTGGAGGTGGCTTGGCTGTTCGCCAACCAGGCGGCGGTGGCCTGGAAAAACGCCAATCTGTTCGGCCAAATTAAAATAAAACAAGATGAGCTTTCCGAAGAGAAAAGCCGGCTCAACCTGGCCCTGAAACGCCAGATCGACGTGAATACCGAGCTTTCCACCCTGCAGTACCTTTCCAGCGCCATTCTCTCCTCATTAAAACTGGAGGAGATCCTTTCGGTGATAGTGGAAGGCATCAGGACCAGCCTTGGTTTTGACCGGGTGCTGATCAGCAGCGCCGAACCCGACGGCCTTAATCTGATCCACCAGGCGGCCGCGGGAATTTCTCCGGAAGAATTCCAGGAAATGCAGCAAAACAAACTGCCCTTGTCCCAGATAACCCCGTTGATGCGGCCGGATTACCGGATCAGCGCTTCCTTTCTGGTCCCAGTCCCGGAGCAAGACCAGGCAAAAGGCAGGCCCGGCAACCAACCGGACGATTCAGGGCTTTGGCAGGAGGGCAGCCGGATTTTAGCCCCGCTTTATTCCAAGAGCCGCCAGCTGCTGGCGTTAATTCAGATCGAGAAGCCTTCGGACGGCAGGGTTCCCGATAAAAAGAAAATCCGGTCTTTAGAAGCCTTTGCCAACACCGCGGCGCTGGCCATCCAAAACGCCACCCACTATCTTGACGCCCAGAACAGGATCGCAGAGCTTTCGGTGCTTTACGAAATCGGCACCATCATCTCCTCGGAACTGGAGAAGCAAAAGCTTCTTGAAAGCGTGGTCAATCTGATCAAAGAAAAGCTTCATTACCTGAAGGTGGCCATCTTTGAGGTGGAGCCTATCACCGGCAGCCTGTTCGTGGGCGGACAGAGCGGCTACGAACACGAACTGGAGCAGGTCCATTTTACGGTGGGCGGCAACAGCGTGGTGGGATGGGTGGCCGAAAAGGGCCGGCCCCTGATAATTCCCGATGTCCGGCAGGAACCGCTTTACGTGGCGGGCGACCCCAGGGTGCTTTCGGAAATAGCCGTTCCCATCAAACGCGAAGACAAAATTATAGGGGTGCTGAGCATTGAGGACGACAAGCTGAACGCCTTTGACCAGTCGGACGCCCAGCTTTTATCCACCCTGGCCAACCAGCTGGGGGTGGCCATGGACAACGCCCGGCTGTACGGACAGGCTAAAAGCCTCTACGAGGAATCCCAGCGCAACCTCCGCGACCTTTCGGCCCTGCACAACGTGGGAGCCGCCGTCAGTTCCACCCTGCAGCTTCACGATCTGCTGCTGCAGGTTTGCGCGATTCTCAAGGATACTTTCGGATACTCAAAGATATCTATTTTGCTGGCCGATCCCCGCCGGGAAACGTTGGAGCTGATGGCCAGCCTGGGATATCCGGATCAGGTCAAAGAAACCGGCCGGAGGTTGAAGATCGGCAGCGAAGGCATCACCGGCCGGGCGGCCCTGACCGGGGAAGCGGCGATAGTCAACGACGTCAGCCGGAATCCGGAATACATCTGCATAGACCAAAACACTAGGTCGGAGATGGCGGTGCCGCTGAAACTGAAGGACCGGGTGATAGGGGTGATCAACGTGGAGAGCGATGTCTTAAATGATTTTGACCGGCTGGACCTGAAACTGCTGACCACCCTGGCCACCCAGCTTTCGGTGGCGGTGGAAAACGCCAGGCTGTACCAGGAGGCCGAGCAGCTGGCCGTGACCGACGGCTTGACCGGAGCGAATAACCACCGGTACTTCCAAGGCTTTTTTGAACGGGAGCTCAACCGGGCCAAGCGCTACAATCATCCGCTTTCTTTGCTCATGCTGGATATCGATCATTTCAAGGAATTCAACGACAAGTTCGGCCATCCGGTGGGCGACCTGGTGCTGAAAACGGTGACCGAGATTCTAAAACAGCAGGCCCGGGAGGTGGATCTGGTGGCCCGTTACGGGGGCGAGGAGTTTATGCTGGTGCTGCCCGAAACCGGCAAAAAAGAAGCGGTGATGCTGGCCGAGCGGATCAGGCTGGCGGTTAAAAAACAAGCACTGTCCGATCCCCAGAATAAGCCGCTGCCCAGTATCACGGTCAGCCTGGGAGTCTCCAGTTATCCCGAGAACGGCTCGGAGAAGGAGGAGCTGATTGACTATGCGGACAAGTGCCTGTATAAAGCCAAGGCCGGCGGGCGCGATCTGGTGAAGCAGTAGTCTGAAGGCGCCGGGCATTAGCCGCTGATTATCGCAGATATACGCCGAAGGTTAATTGAGCTTCTGAGATCGTAGCACGCTTATAAAATTGCAGCGCCAATTACGGCTTTAGCGGTTCCATCACATTTTGATATAAGGAATCAGATCAATGGCTTCGTTCATCAAGCCTCATTCCCGCTGGTCTCAGGTATGGCGGGCGTATCTTTTTATAGGGGCGCTGCTGCTGGTGGCGGCGTCGCTGGTCTACACGGTGGGGCTGATCAAAAGGCTGGAATCCGAGCCCCGGATCATGTCCCGGGTGTTCGCCAGGTTCTGCATGACCGCCGCCCTGCCCGAGCCGGCCGGAGAATCGCCCGAGACCGGAATAATATTTGAAGAGGTCATTCAGAACATCAATTTTCCGGTGGTGGTGACCGACCGCCAGGGCCTGCCCATCGCCTGGCGGGGGATCGATGTCAAAGGAGCAGAGTTCGACCAGCAGGTCATTCCCGCCGAAGTGGCCGGGCGCTGGGAAAAGCTGACGCCCGAAGAGCCTTTCTATCAACTGAAAAAAGCTATCGGAGAACTGGACCATCAGAACCAGCCCATCATCATGACCCTGGGCCAGGACTCCAACAACGTGGTCACCGTCCACTACGGAAAGCCAAGTGTTTTAAGGGAACTGAGGTTCATCCCCATCATCCAGTTAGTGGTGGTGGCTCTGTTCGTCTGGATCGGTTTCATCGGCTTCCGCACCATCAAGATCAACGAGGAACGGGCGGTATGGGTGGGCCTGGCCAAGGAGGCGGCCCATCAGCTGGGCACGCCCATCTCCTCGCTGATGGGCTGGCTGGCCCTGCTCAAAGAGGGGGGGCATCCGGCCGCCGATGCCGTGCCCGAAATGGAAAAGGATCTGGCCCATCTCAACCGGGCGCTGGCCCGTTTCAACCAGATCGGGTCAATTCCCAAGCTGCAGCCGGTGGAGGTCACCCAGGTAATAACCGAAGCGGTGGATTATTTTCGGCGCCGGGCGGCCAACCTGGGCAAGGATATTGCTTTTGAAGAGAGCTATCAGCAGCCCTGCGAAGCGGCCCTGAACGCCGAGCTGTTTTTATGGGCGGTGGAGAACCTGATAAAAAACGCTATCGACGCCATTGAAAGCCCGGGCGGGCTGATCAAGGTCAAGGTTGCCCGCAACGGGCAAAAATTAGAGATCATGGTGGAGGACAACGGCCGGGGGATAAATCCCAAGAACCAGTCCAAAATATTCCGGCCCGGCTTCACCACCAAGGCGGTGGGCTGGGGCCTGGGGCTTTCCTTAGTCAAAAGGATCATCGAGGATTACCACGGAGGAAGGATCAGGCTGCTGTTCAGCCGGCCCGGGGCCGGCACTGCCTTTGTCATAAATCTGCCCCTGCCTTCCAAATCAAAAACGCTATAAGAGACGACAATGGAACGACCGTATAAAATACTTTGGGTGGACGATGAAATAGATCTGCTGAAGTCCCAGATCCTTTTACTGCAGGACAAGGGCTTTATCGTGATCCCGGCGGCTTCGGGCGAGGAAGCGCTGGTCAGGGTCAAGGAACATGATTTTGACCTGGCGCTGCTGGACGAGATGATGCCGGGGATGGACGGCCTGGCCACCTTGTCCGCCCTGCGCCACTTAAGGCCGGAGCTTCCGGCCATCATGGCCACCAAGAACGAGAAGGAGGAACTGGTGGAACAGGCCCTGGGCCAGAAGATCGACGACTTTTTGCTGAAGCCGCTGAACCCGGCCCAGGTGCTGGCCTCCTGCCGGAGGGTGCTGGAATCGCGCCATCTGGTGGAGGGGCAGGCCAGCAAGGAATACCTGTCCCAGTTGAACGACCTGCGGGATTTCGATTACCCATCGTTAGACTGGCAGGGCTGGTGCCGCCATTATCAGATGCTGACCGAATGGGATCTTCGATTATCCGAGTTGCCGGATCAGGGGCTGCACCAGAGCCACGAGGACATCACCAAGGAAGCCAACCTGGAGTTCGGGCGGTTCATCGAGGAAAATTACATTCACTGGCTGCACGGCGCATCCCGTCCGATCCTTTCCCCGGATCTGGTGGAGCGCTATATTCTTCCGGTTCTGAAAAACAATCAAAAATGCCTGCTGCTGGTATTGGACTGCATGCGGCTGGATCAGTGGCTGCTGCTGGAGCCTTATTTAAAGGAGTGGTTTGACATCAAGCGGGAGCACTATTGCTCCATCCTGCCCACCGCTACCCCTTATTCCCGCAACGCCATCTTCAGCGGATTGTATCCTTCACAGCTGGCCAAAAATTATCCCCAGTACTGGGAAAAAGGAGGGCATGCCGGCGAGGCCAGCTTGAACCGTCACGAGCATAAACTTTTGGAACTGCAACTGCAAAGGCTGAAGGTTCCTCACCCCTCCGATTTCCGTTATTCCAAAATATACAATATCGACGAGGGCCACGAACTGAAGAAGGTCTTCGGCTCCTGGCAGAATGTTTCGCTGGCGGCGGTGGTGGTCAACTTCATGGACATCCTGGTCCACTCCCGGGCCGAGTCGTTGGTGCTGCAGGAGATCGCTCCGGACGAAAAGGCCTTCCGGTCCCTGACCCGCACCTGGTTCGCCAATTCCGACGTGCTGAACATCCTGCAGCAGGCGGCCCGGCAGAAACGCCAGGTGATAGTAACCACCGATCACGGCTCGCTGCAAGGCCGGCGGGCCGCCGCCATCCAGGCCGGCCGGGACACCAGCGCCAATCTGCGCTATAAGTCCGGCACCAACATCTCCTGCGATCCGCGCCAGACGTTGTGGATAAAAAATCCCCTGGAATATATGCTGCCCGAGGATTTTACCGGTTTGCAGTACTTGGTGGCCAAGGAGGATTACTATCTGGTCTATCCCACCAAGTTTGAAGAATACCGCAAGCGGTATGAAGGGACTTTTCAGCATGGCGGAATATCAATGGAGGAGATGATCCTGCCGGTGTGCCGGTTGACGCCGAAGTGAAGGTAAATCTTGATGCAATACCTTTTGTCATACCCGAGAAACCGGGAATCCAGTAATAATTTAAGGTATATTAAAAATGTTCGAGCAGGCTTTTAAAAACATAGACGACATCCTGCACAAGGACGCTGGCTGCAGCAGCGAACTGGATTATGTGGAACAGACTTCGTGGATCCTGTTTTTGAAGTACTTGGACGATCTGGAAAAAGACAAAAAAGCCACGGCCGAGTTGTCGGGCAAACCATACCAGGCCACCATCAGCAAGGACTACCGCTGGGACATTTGGGCCATGCCCAAAGGCCAGGACGACAAGCTGGACCACCACAAAGCCCTCGGCGGCGATGATCTCAAGGATTTTGTTGATCACAAGCTGTTTCCCTACCTTAAAAAATTCAAAACAAGCGCCGAGAGCGCCGATACCATTGAATACAAGATAGGCGAGATATTCAGCGAGCTGAAAAACAAGATCCAAAGCGGCTACAATATGCGGGAAGTGATAAATAAAATTGACGAGCTCCGCTTCCGTTCCCGGGTGGAAAAACATGAAATGTCACACTTGTACGAGGATAAGATCAAAAATATGGGCAGCGCCGGGCGCAACGGCGGCGAGTATTATACGCCCCGCCCGCTGATCAAAACCATAATAAAAGTGGTAAACCCAAAAATAGGCGAAAAAATATACGACGGGGCCGTGGGCTCGGCGGGCTTTTTATGCGAAGCCTTTGAATATCTGAAAACCAACAGGGAATTGTCCACAAAGGACATGACGGTCCTGCAGAAAAGCACCTTTCATGGCAAGGAGAAAAAATCCTTAGCCTATATCATCGGCATCATGAACATGATATTGCATGGTATAGAAGCCCCGAATATTATTCACACCAATACTTTGGCCGAAAACCTGGCCGACATCCAGGAAAAAGACCGCTACGATGTGGTTTTGGCCAATCCGCCGTTCGGCGGCAAGGAACGGGCCGAGGTTCAGCAGAACTTTCCCATAAAGACCGGCGAAACCGCTTTTTTATTCCTCCAGCATTTTATAAAAATCCTCAAAGCCGGTGGCAAGGCCGGCATTATCATCAAAAACACCTTTTTGTCCAATACCGATAATGCATCCGTTTCCTTGCGTAAGCTGCTTTTGGAAAACTGCAACCTGCATACGGTGCTGGACCTGCCCGGCGGGGTATTCAGCGGGGCGGGAGTGAAGACGGTGGCGCTGTTTTTTGAAAAGGGCGCGCCCACCCGCAAGATTTGGTATTACCAGCTAAATTTGGGAAGGAATTTGGGGAAAACCAATCCGCTTAACGAAAATGACCTGGCCGAGTTTTTGAAATTGCAGAAGAAAAAGGAAGATTCCAAGAACTCTTGGACGGTGGATATTACAAAGGTGGATAAGGAAACTTTTGATCTTTCGGTGAAGAACCCGAATAAGAAGGATGAGAAGGCTTTGCGCCAGCCGGAAGCGATTTTGCAGGAAATGAGAAGGTTGGATAAGGAAACAGCAGGTATTTTAGGGAAAATCAGAGGGTTGGTATGAAGACCGCTTGGCAAATAAAAAAGCTTGGTGAAATATTAAATTTGGAATACGGAAAGCCATTGCCAGAAGAAAAAAGGAAATTCAATGGGAAATATCCTGTTTATGGTGCAAATGGGGTAATAGATAGAACCAATGAGTATTATTATAATGAGCAAAGCATTGTAGTAGGTCGAAAGGGATCAGCTGGTGAAATCAATCTTACTGAAAAAATGTTTTGGCCACTGGATGTTACTTATTTTGTTACTTTTGATCAAAAGAAATATGATTTGAAATACATCTATCATCTTTTAGATGATCTTGAGTTACCACGCTTAGCAAAAGGAGTTAAACCCGGAATAAATCGTAATGAAGTATATTCTATTGATGTTGAAGTTCCCCCGCTTTCCGAACAACGCCGCATTGTTGCCAAGTTGGACAAAGCCTTTGCCGCAATTGCCAAAGCCAAGGAAAACGCTGAGAAGAACCTGGCCGATTCAAAAGAGCTTTTTGAGTCGTATTTAAACGGCGTGTTTGCCAAGCCTGGCAAGGATTGGGAAGAGAAAAGGCTGGGGGAGGTATGCAAAGTTATAGCCGGGCAATCTCCGAAAGGTAAATATTACAATAACTCTGGCAAAGGTTTGCCTTTTTATCAGGGTAAAAAGGAATTTACCGACAAGTTCATTGGCAAGCCTACAACTTGGACAACCGAAATAACAAAGGTAGCCCAGGCTGGCGATATATTAATGTCGGTTCGTGCGCCTGTCGGTCCGGTTAACTTTGCGACGCAAAAAATATGTATTGGGCGTGGTCTTGCGGCGATAAGGGCGACAAAACTGATTGACAAAGAATATTTATTCAACTTTCTGGTTAAGCATGAAAGTGAAATTGTCGGTAATACCGGTGCAGTATTTAATTCAATAAATAAAGCACAAATAGAGGATTTTTCTGTGTCTTGTCCAAATATCGCAAAACAATGTGCTATCGTCGCCAAACTCGACGCTCTTTCCGCCCAAACAAAAAAATTGGAGGCCATTTACGCCCAAAAGCTGGCCGATTTGGAGGAACTAAAGAAATCCATTCTGCAAATGGCTTTTAACGGGGAATTGTAAGATGCTGGAACGAAAAATTAGAGAACTGATTAAACAGGGCGAAGGGTTGCGGGTTGAGTTCAAAGAATGCAAAAGCGCCTTAAGCAAAGATGTTTACGAAACAGTCAGCGCATTCCTTAACCGGTCAGGCGGCGAGTTGCTGCTTGGCGTAAAAGACAACGGCGTTATTTCCGGGGTTGACAAAGACCGGGTGGAGCAGATAAAAAAGGATTTTGCCACCGGCATCAATAACCCGCAAAAAATAAATCCGTCATACTATCTTACGGCGGAGGAGGCGGTAATTGACGGCAAAACCGTTATCTATATTTTTGTGCCCGAAAGTTCACAAGTCCACCGTTGCAACGGCAAAATATTCGACCGCAACGAGGATGGCGATTTCAATATTACCGATAATTCAACCCTGGTAACGGCTCTTTATATTCGCAAGCAGACATCATATACCGAAAACAATATCTATCCCTTTGTTGCCATTGGCGATCTGAGGAAAGACTTGATCGTTAGAGCCAGGAAATTAGCGGTTAACCAGAAGCCGGACCACATTTGGTCGGATCTGGACGATTTGGAGATGATAAAAAGCGCCCAGCTTTATAAAAAAGCCAAAATAATAATACCCATTACCCCCCAAGCCGCCCCGCAAGTCACCAGGCATGCTGCCATGCAAGATACCACGCAAGTTGCCATGCAAGACGATAGGATAAAACTGATACTTAAATATTGTCAAACGCCAAGAACGCGAACGGAAATTCAAAAACATATAAAAATAACTAACAGGGAATATTTCCGGAAAGACATTTTAAATCCGCTTATTAACCAGGATTTGCTTCATCCTACAATTCCCGGAAAACCCAGAAGCCCCAAACAGAAATATTATTCGGTGAAACAGGGGGATAGCGAATGAACGAAGCCGAGACCAGGGCTGAATTAATAGACCCATTGCTTAAAGCCGCCGGCTGGGGCGTGGTAGAGGGGACGAAAATCCTCCGGGAGGAATATCATATTACGGACGGCAAGATTCAACCGGGCGGAACCCGGGCCAAGCCCATGATTGCCGATTATATCCTGGTATATAACAATCGCAAATTGGCGGTGATCGAAGCCAAAAGCGTTACCAAATCGGTGGGCGAGGGGGTGGCCCAGGCTAAAACCTATGCCGGAAAAATGAATATTGATTATTGCTATGCCGCCAACGGCAATGAGATATACCAGATCTCCATGAAAAGCGGCAAAGAAGGCAATGTTTCGGCATTTCCCACCCCGCAAGAACTTTGGAGCAAGACATTTTCCGGCCAAAACCATTGGCAAGATAAATTCAACGCCATACCGTTTGAGGACATCGGCGGTTCCAAGAAAATCCGTTATTATCAGGAAATCGCCGTAAATAACGCCATGCGCGCCATTGCCGAAGAAAAACAGAGGATTCTTTTGACCCTGGCCACCGGCACCGGCAAGACATTCATCGCCTTTCAGATAGCCTGGAAACTATTTCATGCCCGCTGGAACCTAAAGCGCGATGGCGGACTGCGTCCCCGCATACTATTTATGGCCGACAGGAATATTCTGGCAGACCAGGCGTTCAATACATTTTCGGCTTTCCCTGACGGCGTTCTGGTGCGGATCAAGCCCGGCGAAATACGGAGAACGGGGGCTGTTCCCACCAACGGCAATATATTTTTCACCATCTTTCAGACTTTCATGAGCGGCCCGGATAACACGCCATATTTCGGGGAATATCCGGCGGATTATTTCGATTTCATAATCATTGACGAGTGCCATCGCGGCGGGGCCAATGATGAAGGCAATTGGCGGGCCATTATGGAATATTTTTTGCCGGCCGTTCAGTTGGGTCTTACGGCCACGCCCAAACGCCGGGATAATGTTGACACTTACAGATATTTCGGCGATCCGGTTTATGTATATTCGCTAAAGGAGGGCATCAATGACGGCTTTTTGACGCCGTTCAAAGTTAAACGCATTAAAACCACGCTGGATGATTATGTTTACACTTCGGATGATAAAATCATAGAAGGCGAAGTAGAAGAGGGGAAAATATACACCGAACCGGATTTCAACAAAATCATCGAGATTCGGGAACGCGAGGCCAAGAGGGTGCAGATTTTTTTGAATGATATCAACCAAAAAGAAAAAGCGATCGTATTTTGTGCCACTCAGGATCATGCTTTGGCGGTGCGGGATCTGGTGAACCAGAACAAGGAAAGCAAGGACCCCAATTATTGCGTCAGGGTTACCGCCAATGACGGTTTGCTGGGCGAGCAGTATCTGCGGGAGTTCCAGGACAACGAAAAAACCATTCCGACCATTCTTACTACTTCTCAAAAATTATCCACCGGAGTTGATGCCCGCAATATTCGTAATATTATACTGATGCGCCCGATAAATTCAATCATAGAATTCAAACAGATTATTGGACGCGGAACCAGGCTTTTTGACGGTAAAGAGTATTTTACCATTTACGATTTTGTAGATGCTTATAAACACTTTATGGATCCCGAATGGGACGGCGAGCCGATAGATGAAACAACCGAAAAACCGGGCAAAATCCCACCAGGGGGAATCGGTGAGCCTCGTCCTCCTTACCCGCCCCGGGAAAGGTTAAAAATAAAACTGGGCGACGGCAAGGCTCGTGAAATACAGCATATGATCTCAACTTCCTTTTGGGGCGCAGACGGTAAACCGATATCGGCGGAGCAGTTTATACATAATTTATTCGGTGCTATGCCGGAGTTTTTTAAAAGTGAGGATGAGTTAAGGACCATCTGGTCAAATCCAGTCACTCGTAAAGCATTCTTGGAAAGATTGGCGGCAGCCGGTTACGGGGTAAATGAACTTACGGCGCTACAATTGCTGATTAATGCCGAAAAAAGCGACCTGTTCGATGTATTGGAATATATTTCATTTGCCATTAAACCAATAACCCGCGAAAAAAGGGTGGCCCTGGCCCAAAACAAAATATTTGAAGGCTTGGATAATCGGCAAAAAGAGTTTTTAGAATTTGTGCTGTCAAAATACATCGAGTCAGGCGTAGAGGAATTGAATCAGGAAAAATTGCCGGATTTGCTAAATTTAAAATACAATGCCATTGCCGAAGCTGCGGAATTGCTGGGTGGAGTAGAAAAAATTAGAGATACATTTCTAGGTTTTCAGAAACATTTGTATATGAAAACACAATTACAATCTATGTAAAGAGAATTATAAGTGTATACAATAGTTGTATCCAGTTAAATGACTAAAATGAAAAACAAGTTAACTCTTTCAAATATAACCACCACCAACTCCGCCGAACAGACCCAGACCTTTGGCCAAAGCCTGGCCGTCCGCTTATTGCCCGGCGATGTGGTCTGCCTGTGGGGCGATCTGGGCGCCGGCAAGACGACTTTGGCCCAGGGAATCTGCCAGGGCCTGCAGTCAAAGGAGATCGCGGTCAGCCCCAGTTACGGATTGATTCACGAGTATCGGGGCATTTACGACATCTATCATCTGGACCTGTACCGTTTAGGCAACTCAGCCCAGGCCGAAGAGATCGGCATCACCGATTATCTTTACGGCCAGGGAATTTCCATCATAGAATGGCCGGAGCGGATCCGCGATATCCTGCCGTCCCAGCGGCTGGATATATTTTTGACCAGGCTGGACCAGCAGACCCGGAAGATCGAGTTAAAAGCATCAGGGAAAAATTGGAATGACAGGTTTAATAATTGACACCAGCGGCCCCTGGCTTAACCTGGCGGTTTGCCGGGCGGGAAAAGTCCTGGCCTCGGTGTTACAACAGGCGGGAAACAGGCAGGCTGAAATATTGCCTGAGGAATTGGGGAAAATATTATCCGCCGCCAAGTTGAACCTATCGGATATAAACTGGCTGGCGGTTACGGCGGGGCCGGGTTCGTTCACCGGCCTGCGGGTGGGGATCTCCTTTGCCCAGGGCTTGGCGATGGGAAGCAGCATAAAACTTCTATCGCTGAACACCCTGGACGTCATGGCCAGTCTGCCGGAAGGATTTACGGGGAATATATCCCCGATGCTAGACGCCAAAAAAGGCCAGGTCTATACCGCCTTGTATCGTTCAGAAAAAGGCGTCAGCCAGATAATCTCGTCCTATCAGGTGGTGGAACCCCGGACCTGGCTTTCCCAACTTCCTCCCCAAACAAAAATATTTGGCAGCGGAGCCCTGGCTTACCGGGAATTGATCTCCGGCTCCTATCCCCAATTACAGATTGATGAAGCTTGTCCCAACGGCCCCGAGATCAGCGGCCTGGTCAAGCTGGCCATAAAAAAAAGGCAAGAAGAAAACTTTGTCCCGGCCGAAGAATTGGACGCATTTTACATCCGGCCCTCCGATGCCGTAGTCAAGTCACATGTCTGAAAAGAAATTAGAATTCGAAAGAATGACCGAAGGCCGTCTGTCCGAAGTTTTGGCCATAGAGCAGGCCAGCTTTTCCGATCCCTGGAGCGAGGTCATGTTCCGGCAGGAGTTGGAGGAAGATTCTGGCAAGTACTCCCTAGCGCTTACCCTGGACTCTCAGACAATTGGCTACGGCATCGGCTGGATAGTACTGGACGAGTTTCATCTGGGCAACCTGGCGGTCAGCCCAGGCTTGAAAGGGCGGGGGTACGGAAGCATGATCTTGGAACGGATGATTGAAGACGTCAAGAAAAAAGGCTGCCGGACCGTTACTCTGGAGGTCAGGGCCTCAAACAAGACGGCTATAAACCTTTATCACAAATTCAATTTCAAAGAAATGGCCGTCCGTAAAAAGTACTATCAGGATGAAGACGCCCTGGTGCTGCTGGCCCGGCTGGATGAGGACCAGGCATGCTGAAACAGGGAGAGATCCTTGAACTCGGATTGGACAGCCTGGCCTGCGGCGGGGATGCGGTGGGACGGCACCTGGGACAAACGGTATTCGTACCTTACGGACTGCCCGGCGACAAAGCGCGGGTCAAAGTATTTGACGCCCACCAGAAATACTGCCGGGCTTCGATAATATCCATTGTTAGTCCCGGGGAACAGCGGATCAAGCCGGCCTGCCCGCACTTTGGGGACTGCGGAAGCTGCCAGTGGCAGATGCTGGATCACCCCCATCAGCTGGAGCATAAAAAAACGGTACTGGAACAGACCCTGGCCCGGATCGGCGGGATCAAGAATGCCGGAATCAAAGTCCTGGCCGAAGGTTCCCCCTGGCATTACCGCAACAAGGCCCAGTATCCGGTGGCCCAGTCCAAAGAAAAATTGATTATAGGCTATTACCGCCAGGGCAGTCACCAGGTGGTGCCGATCGAAGAATGCCCCATCATTCATCCCCGTTTGAACCAGGTTTTTATGCAAGCCAGGGAGATCCTTCTGATGGCAAAGGTGCCTGGCTATGATGAGTTGACCAACAGCGGAATATTAAGGCACCTGATCCTCCGTTACGGCCAGCATCAGGATAAAATGTCCTTGACCCTGGTCTGCACTAAGGACAAAATATATCCGGAGGTGATAAAATTATTGTCCGCCATTCCCCGGGTGGGTTCGGTCTGGCTTAACCTGAATGCCGAGCCGGGTAATACTATTCTGGGAAAAGAATGGAGGCTGTTATCCGGGGAAAGCCGGATGGAGGAAGAATTGGACGGGATCAAATACCGGCTGTCGGCCGGATCTTTCTGGCAGGTAAACCAGCCGTTGGCCGGAGCCTTGTACCGGCTGATAAAGGAGGAACTGCAGCTGACCCGGCAGCAGCAGGCGGTGGACCTTTATTGCGGGGCCGGGGCCATCTCCCTGCAGTTGGCCTTAATGACGGGAAAGGTGGTGGGAATAGAATCTTCGGCCCAGGCGGTGGATGATGCCAGGGACAGCGCCCGGCTGAACGGGATCGCTAATGCCGAGTTTATGGCCGGGCCGGCCGAGGCCCTTTTGGAAAAAGTGCAGCAGGCCGACGCCGTGGTCTGCGATCCGCCTCGCAGCGGGCTGAAGCCTGAAGTGATCAGGGGGCTGGACCGGCTTAAACCTCAAAAAATCGCTTACCTTTCCTGTGATCCGGCCACCCTGGCCCGCGATCTGAAGGAAATCATGAAAACGGATTATCAGATAGCAGGCCTTTATCTGGCCGACATGTTCCCCCAGACCTATCACATAGAAACCCTGGCAGTTTTACAAAGGAGATGAATGAAAAGTGAAAATAAAAAACAGCCGCCCGGTAGCCGCTTGGTTTGGCCGGGGTGGCTGTTATTGCTGGGCTTGTCGGGCTGCTACTCTTTTCATAGCGGCCGGCTGCCGTTTAAAACCCTGGGGGTGCCGGTAGCCGCCAATGCCACGGGAGATTACAGGCTGCCGGACCTGATCACCAAGTCGGTAATGGCCGCCATCACCAGGGACGGTTCGGTGAAGCTGGCGGAACCCGAGAAGTCCGAAGGAATGATGGCCATAGAGATCAAAAGCTACAGCCGAGATCCTCTTAAATACAGCGCCCAGGAAGTGGTTTCGGAATACAAGATCACCATCACGGCGGCGGTGATAGTTAAGAACGACCAAGGCAAGGTCCTCTGGGAGAACCTTGCCTTAAGCGCCTGGAGCACCTATCTGCCGGGTCGGGAAGAAGAAAGCGCGGGGATCGGGAAAGCCTCGGACAAGCTGGCCGAGGAGATAGTAAGACAGGCTTTTGAGAACTGGTAGACTCAGAAAACTAAAGGACTTACCATGGAATCGCGCCACCCACCGCATGCTGCGGGGTAAACTGGGGTAAACAGGCTGGGACAGGCGCTAAAATGACTGCGGAAATTTTATGCAAAATTCTGCAAAAATTCCGCGAAAAGGTATTGACAAACGCAGGATTTTATGATAGCCTTACATCGTAGCTGTGGGGAGCGGATATCCATTCGATTGCAAGGCATGGTTCGGTGGAAATATAAGGGGGCTGCTTTTGCCACAAGCGGGGCCTAACGCATGTCTTCATCGTATTTTTAACAGGGCATGCTTTATGAACGAAAAGAAAAAGTCATGAAAGCACAAACTAAAAACGTCGCCGATCTCAACCAACAGCCGGCCACCAAGGCTGATATTGTCAAATTAGAAACCGGCCTGCGCCAGGATATGGCCAAAATGGAAGCCGGCCTGCGCAAGGATATGGCGACCAAGAATGAACTGAAAGCAGTCAGGGACGATGTCCATGTTCTCAAGCAGGACGTGTCCGCGCTTAAAACCGACATGAGCAGCGTCAAACAATCCATAGGCAAACTGGCCGTACAGACTTTGAAAAACACCGAAGATATAGAATGGATAAAAGAGAATATGGTTACCAAAAACGACCATAATAAAGTGATGACGGCTTTGGATGAGGTCTTGCATATTGTGCGGAGGAACGACGAGGAGGGGGTGGTTATGAATGCCAGATTGGACCGGCTGGACGTCCAAAAAGCCGACAAAACCGAAGTGGAAAAAATAAAGGTTCATATAGGAATGCCTTGAAAAAAATCTGCATAAGGATATTGACAAGCGACATGGTTTTATGATACCTTGCATCGTAGCTTTGGGGAGCGGATATCCATTCGGCTGCAAAACACGGGGCCTAACTCTGGACAAGCTTTTAAAGCAAAACAACAAAAGCATTAAAATGGAACTCCGAAATAAAATAGGTTGTGTTGGCATGATTCTTGCAACACACACACACACACACATTATAACACTCTCTTAAATAAAAAAGAGGGCGTGGTAAATACTAAGGCTTCGCGCTTTCCTTAAACGGAAGGCGCGGGGCCTTTTTGTTTTGACCGCCTCGGACATTCATTTTGCGATAGCCTGAAGTCTATCGCTTGGTTTCATCAAGACCGCAGTAGCGGCCTGAGCCGGGACCCCGATTTATCGGGGTTGATGAATATCCAGCGATATCATTTATGGTATCGCTGAAATAAAAGGGGATCACCAAGCCGGACACCCTCCCCTAAAATTAATTTTGAGAGGGCAGGCTTCCACTGAGTAATGCTTTTAAGCAGGCAAACGAAGTGGAGAGGTCTAAACCATAAACCACAAGGAGAAAAAACCATGCCATTGCCCAAGGATTTCAGCAAAACCATCAACGCGCTGACGGCGCGGGGCCTGGGTTTGGAAAAAAACAAGGCGGATTTCGCCTCGGCCGCAGATCAGCAGATAGTCAAGCCGTTCCTAACCCAGGCCGCCAAGATAGCCGACATTGACGCCAAACAGGAACTGGCCAAGGCGGCCCTGCACCAGATCACCGAAGAACTGAATTCGGCAATCAAGGAGATGACAGAGGTAGAATCCCAACTGACCTCTTTAATCTACGCCAAGTATACCAAGAAGAACGACAAGTTAGAGGAGTTCGGGCTTAAGTCGTGGAAGACCGGAGGGAAGAAGGGGCCGAGGGCAAAGAAAGCCTGCTCAAGCTAACTGGACACGGGAGCCATAATACGTTTGAATTGTTTGAATAGCCTGCCCTGAGCGGGGCACCGTGCCTTACAGACGAAAGGGTTTAAACGATTTGAAACGTTGGCTCTTCTCCAATGAGTGTGGGTAAAATCGAACTTGGTGGCGAGCTGAAGTAGTTGGCAGTAAACGAGTTCTTTGATAGCAACCCCGGTAAAAATATGGTAAACTTCCGGTATGAAGAAGATCAAACGATTGG
>JACQXR010000094.1 GCA_016208585.1 candidate division TA06 bacterium
CCCGGATTTGCGATAGCCCGAAGCGAAGGCGGAGCCCCGCCAACGGCGGGGCGGAAGCATGAGCCAGGGTTTGGGCGGCGAAGGTGCAAGTAATCGTGAGGTGCGCAGCACCGAGCGGCAGCAAATCTGATTGTTAGCCGATGGTGTTGCTGACGCAGGGCGGAGCGATTACTCGCCCAAACAAAACCGGGCGTTAGCCAAGATGCCAGAAAATGGAACGGAGCCAATGCCGTTGGCGATCTAATTTCGCAGAGCTGACGCTACCAGGGCTGCGTCAGCGACATCTTGGCTAACAACGTAATTTATGCCATTAGATCTCTCTTACTAATGGGAGCGTATATTAGTAGACATTCCGGTTTCTTTTAAATCCAATATAATTAGCGTATTTAGCGTGTTTCGGTGGAAAAAAGTCTACTATTATCCGCTCTGATTAGTATTTCTGCGCCGCGCAGGCGCGCCCTCCTGCCCTTGGCGAATTCGAACCACCGGCCCCTTGACCCCCAGTCAAGCGCGCTAACCGGCGGACACATCCCATTAATCCAATCAAAATAACGTTGGCCTTGGCGTCTTCACAATTTTCGGAACGGGCCTAGGCACTATGGCGCCCCTACTGCGCCAATCCCCGGCGGTAGGCATTCCGCACTCCGGCCTGGTCCTGGATATACATCTCATTGGCGGGATCAAGGTCCGAGGCCTTTTTGTAGGATTCCAGGGCCTTGTCGTAGCTTCCCAGAGCTTCGTAGGCCACGCCGATATTGTGCCATAACCCCGGATCCCCGGGCAGGGATGCCGCCGAACGTTCCCAGATCTCAACCGCCCGCTGCCAGTCTCCGGCCTTGGCGTACTTGGCGCCGATCTGGCTGGGGTCGGCTTTGCTTTTAAGCAGCCTTTTGGTGACATTCACATAATGAGGGGAGATGTCGCCCACGAAGGAGTCGGTAACCGCGGTCAGCAATCCGCTAAGGATCTGGTCGTCGCCGGGGACATTATCCTTGAACCACTTGTTGTAGCTGGCCGACTGGGACTTGCTGGCCGCCACCTTGCCGGAAGCGATGTCTATCAGCCGGTAGTTGATGGAGACCGTGCCGCTCTTGGTGGTCCGTTCTTCGTCCACCAGCACTGTTTTCATGATCTCTTCCTTGACCTTGTATTTTTTGCCGGTGAAAATGTTCTTCCTTTCCACTTCCTCGTAGCGGCCGGTTCCTTCCTTGCGCTCCACCTTCTCCATCCGTTTGGAGGTCTCCACCTTGTAGGCCAGTATCTCGCCGGTGATGATGGCGTCCACCCCCAGCAGGCCGCCCAGTTGTTTGACCGTGCCGGGGTCCACCGCTCCGGTCAGGTTGAACTTGTGCTCGGACATCACCGACTGGATTTTCTCCCGCTCCACCATCTCGTAATAGCCCTGTTCGGCCAGCTTGGAGACCAGCACGTTGCCCACTCCCGGCCCCAGGTTCCGGTTGTAAGGGTCCACGAAGTCCACCACCGCCACCCGCTTGATGGCCGGGATGTCCAGCCTGGGCTTTTCGGTCCGGCGGATGGCCACGAAGACTGGCCCGCAGGAAACTACCGCCAGAATAATGACTGCAACTAAAACCAGATATTTCTTCATTTCAACTCCAAGTTATTTTATATTCGCCACAAAGACTCACCCATTAAAAGGCACAAGCATGCACTGAGCAAAGCCGAAGTGTCACAAAAATCACTATTCACAATTTACAATTCACGATTTGGCTTGGTGCCTTTGTGCCACTTTGATAAACTCAGTGCATCGCTTGGTGGCAAAGTTCTACTGCTTGCGGCCCAGCTTCTGGTCCCGTTCCTGGTTCCAGCGGACCCACTCATCCTGGCTGTCGATGATGGGATTGAAGTTCACTATGCCATAGGTGCCGTCGGCGTTGATGGTGATCTCCATCTGGGCCTTGACGATCTGGACCCACTGCTCCAGCTTGACCTCGCGCGGGCCGGCGATCTCCTGCGGCCCTTCGATCTCGCCCTCGCGGCCGCCTTGTTTCTTCTTTTGGTTGGCGAAGAAGTCGGGGTTGACCTCCACCTTGACCTCGCCCTGGTACACCGCCACCTTGGTGCTGCTGTCGGGCATCACCGACATCCGGTAGATGGTGCCCCGGACCGCGGCCACCGCGGTGGGCGATTCCAGCTCAAACTTGCTTTTTTTGCTGACCTTGTTGACGTTGGCCCAGACCTTGCCGCTCCAGACCTTGCCGCTGGCGGTCAGTCCCTTTTTGGAATCCTTCTTCAGCTCGTCTATAGCCAGCTGGGTGTTGGCGTCCACCCGGATGATGCTGCCGTCCGAGAAGGCGATCTCGGCCCGGGCGTCCTCGGTGCTTTTGACCTTTTCCCCGGCGGCCAGCGGCTGGTCAAAGGTCACTTTCTTCCAACTGTCCTTTTGCGGCTTCTGGGTCTTGACGTCGCCCACCACGAACGAGATCTTGGCCACCGGGGTGGCCTTGGCGGTAAGCTGCACCGCGGTAACAGTCAGGCAGGCCAGTAAGACCGCCGCCAACAGCCACAACATACCGGTTTGTTTTTTAATAATTCCGATCACTTTGTACCCCCCTTATATTGTAAATTGTAAATCGTAAATCGTGAATTCGCCTTTTAGCGGACGACCTTAGCCCGCAGCCTGAGATTGATGCGGTTGGCGGTGCGGCTTAAGATCTTGACCGAGAACTTGGCGAAATTCTTATAAAGAAGTTCCTGGGCCAGCTGGCTGCTGTTGAACTTGGTCTCCACCTCCACCAGCCCGGTGTTGCCGGTGATCTCCCGGTCGTTGACCGCCTTCACTCCCCGGACCTCGTATTTCAGGACGTTGATCAACTCCTGGTACAGGTCGTAATTGGAGGCTCCGGTAACGTTTAATGTTACGGTGTTGCCGCCCCGGGCGAATTTCTTGACGATCTCTTCGGCCAGGTAATCGGCTAATTTGGCGGAAGCCTGCTCGATGGCCTTGGTGCCGCCCACTATCTCCTCGATGTGCACCGCCCGCCCGGTCTCCACCTTGGACACCAGGATCCTCCCGTCGTCGGTGTTGAAGGCTTTGACCGAAACCGTGGCCTGGATGGACTTCATGCCGCCCAGCAGGTCATTGACGGCCGAGGCCTCCCTGGCAAAGGCCTGGCCGGTGATGATCACCTCGGCCCCGGCCCGCTCCCCGATGAAGGCCGCGGCCTGGGCGTCGCCTTCCAACGCCGCCAGGGCCTTGTCGCGCCGGATGCTTTTTTCGGCGGTCTCCTTGTCCACGAAGTCAAATCCCTTGTTGCGCATGGCCTCTATGATGGTGTTCTCGGCGGTGCCCAATTGGGCGTCGATCCCGCCGATGGCCGAACTTCCCACGTTGCTTTCGGTGATCAGCACCATCAGCTTGGGATTGCCCGCCCCCTTAATGATATCAGCCATGTCCTCCCTGATGGCCCCCTCCCGCACCAGGGCCTTGACCTTGACGTTATAAGTAAGCCCGCCGTCGGCCTCGCCCTCGCTGACTATGGAGTAGCTCTTGACGTAGCCCTTGGCCTTGGAATAGATGTTGTCCTCCACCACCATGGCGTTCTCCACTAAAGTGCTGGAGCTGATGACCGCGCCGGTCACCTGCTCCACCGCGTTGCGCAGGGCGTCCTGAGTGGCCACATCCCGGGCCTGGGCCTTGTCGCCGTTCAGAACCGAGGCGGTGCCGTCGGTGGTGATGGTCTGCATGGCTTCCTGGGCCGCAGCCAGGCCGAAGAATATCAATAGCGTGAGGATTGAGTAAATTGTTTTTTTCATTTTAAATATGAAGTCCTTTCGTGGTTGGTTAAGGAACCCGGGGTTATTGTCATTGCAAGGGAACATCCCGCCTGGCATACGAAGCAATCCAAGCCAATAGCAATTGCTTTGTAAACGGATAAACTGACCTTCTCACAAAGACGGACGCAGCCAACAGTCAAAAGGGAGAACGGCGTTTTTAAATAGTCTCCTTTAAAAAGACTCGCTCTCCCTTTTATTTCTGGTTGTCATTCTGACCTCTCCCCGTCCCTCTCCTAATGGCCTACTTCGCCGAAGTAACCAAATATTAGCGCTACTTGCTACGGAGGCTGAATATTAGGAGAGGGTGCAAGGGTGAGGTCAGAATGACGTGGTCTGTTTACTGTTTCAGAACTATGATCACCCGGCAGTTGTCGTAGATGTCCGTATTGTCGGCGATCACCGCCACGTTCTCCACGTCGGAATCGGCGATGATCAGATCGGCCTTGTTAAGCCCTGAGGATTTGACGGCCTTGATCACCAGCGGGTTGCTGCCCACCCGGGCGGCGTTGGCCATGGCTTCTTCCATCGTCTTGGCATAGATCACCACCCCGTTCTTGACCGCCGATTCGCGGGGAACGAAATCCTGGCCGTAGATGCCCTCGCCCGATTCGTCCAGAATGGCGGGAACCATGGCCGGCATGGCATCGGTGCCGGTGGCGTCAATGATCAGGCCGGTGTAGGTCTGGGGCTCCTGGGCGTTAAATCCGGAGGGCAGGTTGGCATAGATCGGAGTCTTGCCGCCCATCTGCTCGGGATACAATACGTCGCCCACCTTGCCGGTTAAAAGCATCTCCATGTCCACTTCCACCGAGCCGTCCGACATGTAGCGGGGCTTGGAGGTGAAGCGAAAGTTTTTGACGATGCCGTCCACCCGGGTCTTGATGATGTCCGAACTCATCATGGCGTTCTCCACCGTGGTCTCGGAGGTCAACAGCACGCCGTTGAGGGTCTCTATCATGTTGCGCATGGCGTCAAGCTGGGCGGCCCGCAGGGCGTTCTTGCGCTGGGTCGAAGGCGGAAGTTTGGGGTTAAGCGCCCCGACGCCGGTGGATTTGACCGACTGGTCGGTCCAGTCTATCATGCCGGCGCCCTGGATGTTCTGTTCCACCTGGGCCAAAGCCAATGAGGCAAAGCCAAGTATGGCCAGCAGCGCTAAAGTTTTCTTAAACATTTTAAACTATGCTCCTTATATTTGATTTACTGAAAATTGCTAAAGCTGAATATCCGGGGTTTTACCGAGGCTAAACGTTACCACCTCCTATCGGGTTAAATATTATTTGTTTATTAAAAAATATAGAATTAGAAATGGACAACGCAGGAAGCCAAAACATTATGCGATTTTTCGCTTAAATTCTCCTCATAATAAACTGTACTATAATCCATTATGCTGGTCATGCCAAGTTCGTAAGCCAAGTCAAACCAAAGATTGCCGAATTTCATGCCAAAGCCCGCGGTAAACACCTTCCCCGCCACCTGGCTGGTGTCGGTGCCGTCATCATAAAAGCCGGTATATGTCTTGGGATCTGTCCTAAAGCCCAATCGGACTGGAAATACCGCATTGCTGCCAATGAATATATACTCCAGCCCAACTCTGAATTGATTGCAATTTTTCAGCAACAAAGTGTCACTTAGATGATTTGTTTCATCCGACCATAGATTATATAGCATATAATCATTATAGACGTTGGTTTTACCATACGGCCGCCTCTCAAAATCAGCCGCTATCGTCAAATTGTCGGTCGGTTTAATGGCCACGCCAAATCCAAAAGAAAATGGCATTTTTATAGTGTGCTCATATTTGTTCGTAGTAGCGGAGGACGTATCCCGTGTGTTGGTAGGATTCCCAATCCAACGCCAGGTATAAGCTATATCATAGGTTTCTGTGGTTTTTTGTTTTAACGTAAACGGCAGTTGAATTTTTGCCCCAAAATTGAACTTTCTGGAGGTAGCCAGCAAACCGCCATTCAGCCCGAACCCGTTGTATTTTGTTTCGTAGTTATACGACTCGCTGCCGGTTATGTCAAAAGTATCTTTCAAAGTAGCAAGATAGTTCCAATTCGCATCGTAAATATCGCGTATGGCAATATCGTCCCAGAGATTGGGGCTAAAAGTGTTTTTATATTCATCAGTGGTGCCGTTGACAAATATATTGGCCGCAACGCCAATATATATATTTGGGTTAAGTTGTAAAGCCACCGCCGGAGTTATGGCGTCAACCCCGCCCTTTACTTTGTCTTCATATTTAGAGGGGCTGTAAAGATACCCCAAAGCATATAGTGATGAAGATGGATAATAATCGAAAATAAAACTCTCGCGGTCAAACTGCCCAGAGGAACTTGTGCCCATGTCTATTTGCCGCTGGTAGGCTGCTGCCAGCACCAAATTGCGGCCGCCGACTTTCATCGGAAGCGCTAAACTAAAGAAGTTTGGCGCGATATGTTTCTCCGTAAATGTGGTATCATAAGGCCCATCGCTGTCCTGGTATTTATATATATACCCTTTTATGTTAAACAGCCCCACGGCGGAAGCTTCCATTTTATCTAATTGGGCAATGCCGGCAGGGTTCCAGGAAACGGCCGTAGCATCATCAGCCAGGCCGATAAAAGCGCCCCCCATGCCGTGAGCACGCGCTCCAGCTCCCATAATGTTATAATCCATATACTCGGATTGCGCCATTGCCGGCAAGGCTACCAAAGCCAGCAGAGCCAATACCAGACCAACTCTACGCATGTTCTCTCCTTTTGTGTTTAGGTTTGTTTTGTTTCTTTTTAGGTACCGGTTAATATTCTAAAAAATGCTAAAAATGGATTGCTTTCGCCTACGCTATTTTATCAGCTTCTCATCCTCTCAACTTCACAACTTCTGAACTTCCAAGCCAGACTACTTGGCCGCCACCTTCTGGCCAACGGTTATTGCCTTATAAACATCTTCCCAGGGCGAACCCAATTTAGGATTTTGATGATAACTATCCAACCGTACATCAATGATCCTTTTTTCCCTCAGCAGTAAATTCAACCGCCGCCGCTTCGATGCTTATCGTATCCCAAATATCTTCTACTAACTGGATTCTTTCTGGTATGGATAACTCAAGCGCGTCGGTGGCAGTTATTTTTTTCATGATCGCCCCCCTTACTGGCCTTGCCCGCCAGCCATTGGTTCATACCGCGGCAAATGAAATATTTATTTATGGACTGTGCTTTTTTCTTGCTGTGCTAAAAGTTTTGTCCACTTTTCCCGGATGCAGTCAAATTCTTTCGGGTCAAAGTTCGGGTCGGTCGCTTGTCTGAACATAGCGCACCGTATGTCGCGCACCATTTGAACGGCGTCAAAGTATTTTTTATTTTTATTTTTCATCGGTCAGATCTCTTGGGTTTCTGATTTCTAAAACTTTGTAACCATATTTTAAATTCACGGCATTGTATAACCGTATTTTGTCGTAGTTCACAATGTGTTTGAAATTCCAACTTACAAGTAAGTCAACTTGTTGCACAGTTGCAACGGCAATGTGCTGCGTGTCAGCGAGCGCTTTTTTTGTTACAATTTTTTCTTTTATGTAGTGTTCGGATAATTGTCTTGCTTCGTCCGTCAGTTTTGCGATTTCAAGGTTTTTAATTGGAATGCCTGTCAAAATTTGCCGTATGTGCCTTGGCGCAAATTTCAGCTCAAATTCCGAAACCTGCGAAATGACAGCCGTATATTTTCCGATTTTAAAAAAGTCAATAAGTTGGTTTGACCAAATTTCAAATTCAGGGTCAAAGCAACCACCAAATACAGATGTATCTACATAAATTCTCATAGGTCAAAATTATACTGCTTTTACATAAGTGGATTGCTTCGCTAGTTTCAACTTGATTTCAACTCGCAATGACGCTTTACCAAAGACTACTCGGCCAGTACCCTTAAAGCCAGCGCTTCGGCTTTGGCCATTGCTTCCCGCTGAGTTGCCCCATAGGCCATCACCCCCGGAATTTGCGGCAACTCTGCCAGCCAGCGGCCGTCAGCTTCCTGTTCGTATTCAATTTTAAAATTCATACCGCGCTTGACTTTATTCACAGATTTACACAGATTACACAGGGCGGATTATCCCATTGGTTCAGGAAAGAACTATAAAAGAACTATAAGAGAGTTGGAGAATGTAAACTCAACCCCTGCACCCCTTCTCTTGAAAAATAAATAAGAGAAGGGGCCGGGGGATGAGTTCCATTGCATTCAAAGAAAGTCTACTTGGCTACCACCTTCTGGCCAACGGTCAAACTCTGCCCCGCTTCCTTCTCCAAAATCTGAGCCTCGGACATTTTTTCCTGTACTTCGGTCAACAGCAACTCGCCCACCTTGGTCACCTGCTTGCCAAGTATCTCGCCGGTCACCGGGTGTTTGATCTCCTCGCCCTCCTTGTAAACCACCACTTTCATCCCCTTGCGCATTCCCTTGGCGGTGCCTATATCCAAAAATGCCTCTCCGGCCGGATTAAGCTTTATCAGGTACCCTTCCACCAGCGGAATGTCATTGTATATCTGAATGGAGATGTCAGTAGCCATTGTTTTGATGTCCTGCAGGGTATTTTGGCCGCTGTAAGCGTCCTTGGCGGTGATGACGCCGCTGCTTTCGGTGTCTATCAGCCGGGCATCCATGCCGATGCCGTTGGCGGTGGAGGAAATGGAGCCCATCAAGATGGCGTCCACCCCAATGATCTTTCCCACTTTGACCGCCTTGGCCGGATCGAGAGCCCCGGTCATGCCAAGTTTTTGCTCGCTTAAGACCTTGTCTATCTGGGACCGTTCGATGATCTTGAATCTTTTAAGGCTGTACAGCGAGGTGATCATCTTATCCTGGACGGTGTTGGTTATCTCGGCATTGCCGCTCCGGTTGTCAAACGGCAGCACCGCGATGGACAGCCGGGAACCGACCTGGGTAACCCGGGCGGGGTCGTAGGTCAGGGCTCCTACCGGCAGTTTGCCCCTGTCCAGGGCCACGGCCTGGTGCTGACGCTCGGCCCTCTCCAAACTGTCGCGCCGGGCGGCCAGCCACCTCTCCTCCAGTATTGCCTTTTGGGCGGTCTCGGCATCCATGGCCTTCTTGCGCTGCTCTAAAGCCGCCTGGGCTTCGGCTATGCGCCTTTTCTCGGCATCCAGCTTGGACCGCTCCTGGGCCAGTTTTTCGTCCTCGGCCTTGGAGGCCGTGGAAGCTGACTGGGTTCCGCCCTGGTTTATCTTGTCCCAATAGTCTTTGGACCGGCCGGTGGATTTGAAAGCCATGGACAGCTCCATCTCCTTCCTGGCCTTATCCAGATCGCCCAAATTGTAGTAGCAGATAGCCATTTCCCGGTGGGGGAAATAGTCTATGAAATGCATGCCGTAGGTTTTGAAATTGGTGCGGTCGCTGAATTCCAGGGAAATGGCGCTCTTGAACTCGTCTATGGCCCGGTCCCACTGGACTTTCTTCATGTAATTCAGCCCGTTTTCATAGTAATTATAGCTTTGACCTCCCGCCCACAGCAGGGCCGGAGCAAAAGCAACCAGAAGAAACAGGATAATCAGACTTTTGAACTTTAGCATATTGTTTTTCCCCTCCTTATATTCATTATATAACCATATTTTCGTTTTAAAGTCAATAGTTTTAAAAAAATAATTTTTATTTTTTTAGTTTTTAATTTGGCACGGACGTCTGAAATCAAAATACTTGGCCCGGCTTATGCGTAAACTAACAATTAACACTGAACAATTAATCCGGCTACGCTCTGCCTACGCCAGTGCTTCCGCCCGCGCGAATGCTACTGCGGACAGGTCGGCAGACAAGCAAAGCTACGTCGGACAAGCCCCGATTAACGAATAACGAGTTTCGAGTTACTTAGTAGAGGGCGGTTCGATTGGATATTTCCCGTCCAGGCAGGCGTAACAGAAATCCTGGGGGCGTTCCAGACAGGATTTAAGCCCGGCCAGGGACAGATAATGCAGGCTGTCCACCCCCACAAACTCCCGGATCTCCTCCACCGATTTGGTGGAAGCAATCAGCTCGTTGATCCGGGGCGTGTCCACCCCGTAGTAACAGGAATGCCTGATAGGCGGGGAAGCGATCCTTAAATGGATCTCCCTGGCGCCGGCCTCCCGGATCATTCCCATGATCTTCTTGCTGGTGGTTCCCCGGACGATGGAATCGTCAACCACCGCCAGATTTTTGCCCGAAATCAGGCTCTTGTCCGGGTTGAATTTCAAGCGGACGGCAAAATCTCTGATCTCCTGGGTGGAGCTTATGAAAGTGCGCCCGATATAGTGGCTGCGGATCAGGGCCAGCTTATATGGTATGCCGTTCTCCTCGGCAAAACCCAGGGCGGCGTTGTTGGAGGAATCCGGCACCGGCATCACGAAATCGGCCCCGGTGTACTGCTCGCTGGCCAGGCGCTGGCCGAACATGAAGCGTTTTTTGGCCACGCTTTCGCCGAAGATCAGGCTGTCGGGCCGGGAGAAGTAAATATGCTCAAAAACGCAGTGTTTATAAGGCTTGGTATCCGCCAGTGTCCGGCTTTCCATACCCTGGTCATTGACCGTCAAAAGCTCGCCCGGAGCCACCTCGCGCTCGAAAATGCCGCCGATGGTGTCGATGGCGCAGCTTTCGGAGGCGAAGATCCTGGTTTGTCCCTTATGCCCCATGGCCAGGGGGCGGATGCCCAGGGGGTCGCGGAAGACGTACATCGTCCCGTTGAACATCAGGATGGCCGAATAACTGCCCCGCACGGTCTCCATCATCTTTTTGACGGCCTTGGCCATGTCATGCTCCTGCTCGTAGTAGCAGGCGATGGAGGCCACGATCACCTCGGCGTCGTTGGAGCCGTAGGGGGTAAAGCCCTGGGATTTTAAGTAGCGGGTTTGCTCCAGCATGTTGGTGATGTCACCGTTGGAAACGATCACCATCCGGCCTTCCTTAGTGTCGGCATAATGAGGCTGGGCGTTGGCGATGGAGCTGTCCCCGGCGGTGGGATACCTGGTGTGGCCGATGCCCATTTTTCCCTTAAGCTCCGCCAGCGCTTCCGGCTTGAAGATATCAAACACCAGCCCCTTGTCCTTGACTATTCTTGACTGCTGGCCGTCCCAGACCGCCATCCCGGCGTTGTCCTGCCCCCGGTGCTGCAGGGCGAAAAGCCCCAGATAAAGAACCTCGGATGCCTTCTCGTGGTTGAATATCCCGCAGACTCCGCACATATTGTGACTTGTAAAGTAAAAAATAGTTACTGGGCCGTTTATTTATGAGAATTATATCATAAATATGCATCTTGTCAAATAAAAACGACCCCATCAAATTCAAACACCC
>JACQXR010000095.1 GCA_016208585.1 candidate division TA06 bacterium
TTGCGTGATCAGTCAAAAGGTTTTACCTTATCCCGTATTGTCACATTAACAAAACGCCAAGAACGCATCCTTAAAGCTGTATCTCCTCAGCTCCTCAAAGGACTGTAGTGTATATTTATGCTACGGAATTCAGGTATATCTTAAAAAAAATCCGAATCAAAAGAATATTGCAGAAATAGATACTTCACAATACCCATTATACCAGTTTTCTAACTTTATTTTTAACCTTGAAAAACAAGACTCAACATTTGCTCAGGGAGATTCTTTCAGAATCCTTCTCACAAAAGACAGACAAAAAGCATTTCCAGATTCTATTTGGTATACGCAAATAGCAAGCACAATAGATACTACCTTTTGGGATGCAATGAAAGTTAATGAATTTAATTCTGTTCATAATGGAGCATTTCACGGAGATACTTTATATTTCCCACAGAATGTTTCAATAAAAGATTTTAGTATTGATAGTTTATTCACAACAACTGCTGTTGGAGATTCGGTTTTTCCAAAGGCGTTTGTCAAGAACAACAGAACATCATTAACACAATATGATTTTCCAGATTCAGCAAGGTTTTATCTTACAATTACAGGACCGGGTATAAACTATTCTGATTCACTTGTAAAGAGATTAGACTCTGGGAAAAATGATACAATCACATTCAAGAAAAGTTACAAGGGAGATGGAAGTTGCACCCTAAGATGTTCAACTTCTGTATATGGGGATGCAACGCCAACAAATAATGTTAAACAATGGATTACTTCTGGTCCAATGGCAGTCGAACTTTCTTGTTTCTCCGCAAGCCCAAATCCAAACGGCAGGGGCGCAGAGATAAGAATAGGGACACAATCACAATCAAATACATTGGAATTTTTGATTGGTAGCTCTCCAAATGGAAAATTATTTCGTGAAGTAGCAAGAATTTCAGGAGAGGGAAATACAAACACCCCTAAAGAATATGTATATACAGACACAAATGCAATTAATGATACTAACGAGCTAGGTATGAAATGCTATCGTTTAACAGAGGTAGAGACAAATGGAGCATTAAATATCCTCGGAGATGTTTGGACAAGGGTTTCTCCTGAGAAATTAATGAAAATACTCAAGGCATATCCAAACCCAACCCGAGATTTACGGAATATCAAACTCAGCAAGGCCGGCGTTTACGGGGTTTACAACATCGCTGGGCAGAGGGTGGGAACCGCAACGGCCAACGGTTCCGGCCAAACGCAATGGCAGTTCAATAGTAAAGTTTTTTCCGCCGGGCCTGCGCCCGCCGAAGGGCTACGGCCCGCAGGCGGGGTGTATCTAATAGTAAAACAGGACACCAAGGAAACGCAGAGGATACAGCTGGTACGGTAACCCCACCCAGCCCTCCCCTCGAGGGGAGGGTTTACGGGAGGGGTTAGGTTTCATCAATAGCCCAGGCATTATTTATCCGCCGTAGTTTTAACGTAGGAGGAACGGCTGGGCTATGGAAAAAATATTTTATGAAAACCTTTAAGAATCTATATTCAAAAATTTGCGACAGCGAAAACACTTCGGCAGGGCTTCGACCAGGCTCAGCCTGGTAGCTCAGTGCTGGCCTGTGGCTGGAGAACTTTAAAACTCAACCCCTTTCTCCCCTTCTCTTGAAAAATAAATAAGAGAAGGGGTTGGGGGATGAGTTCGGAGATAACTGAGCAACCCAACCCCGCTTCCCGCCTGCGGCGGACAGGCGCTTCCTGACCGCCCCAAAGGGGCGATGGGTCGCAGCCTGGGGCTTCAGCCGCAGGCTGATAACCTCAGCGCTTTCAGCGCGATAACCAAAACCGGCGGCGGCTGGTAGTTCTAAAGCGATAAACGCCGCCGCCGGGAGAAATAACCAACTCAATCCGCCAGAGGCGGAATGAGTTCAGAAGCCAACCAATAACCTTAACAGGAGGCCATCATGGCAGACGCACCCGCAACCCAAAAGGTATCCAAAACCGAATCCGGCCACGCCAGGAATTCGGCCAACTTCGGCCTGCTGATTACCACTGTGGAGGGCTATGGAACCAAATACAATCCGACTGTCCCCGAACTGGCGGTGGCCAAACTTAAAACCACCCGCACCGGCATAGATTCATCCCTGCTGGCCGTCGCCACGGCGGACGCGCCGTATAAAACCACCGTCAATAAACGCCAGGAAGCCTTTGACGGCATGAGCCAATTAGCTACCCGGGTCAGCAACGCGTTGGCCGTGGTCGCCAGCGACCGCGAAAACAAGGACGCCATGACCCTGGTCAAAAAAATCAGGGGCGGCGGCAAGGTCAAGATCGAAGATCCGGCCCAAGCCGCCAAGGGCAAATCAACCTCGCAGATGAGCTATGACAACCGGGTTGCCAACTTCAAGGCATTGGTCGCTCTGCTGGGCGGCATCCCGACCTACAAGCCCAACGAAGCGGATTTGAAAGTCGCCGCTCTTAACGCGTATCTGGACACCCTGCCGGGCCTGGGCGATGCGGTCAACAAGGCGGCGGTGGCCTTAGCCAAGGCCCGCGCCAACCGCGATAATCTGCTGTATGCCAAGGGAACCGGCGCGGTGGATTTGGGCCTCAAGGCCAAAAAATACGTCAAGAGCGTGTTTGGCTCAAGCTCGCCGGAGTTTAAGAGCATTTCCAAGATCGAATTGAAGAAGGTTTAAAGAACTAACGCCGCCAAACAGTGTATTAGGGCAACCGCAGCCAGTAAACAAGCCTCCGCAAGGTGTATTCTGGCAGAAGCGGCGTGTATATTGGCAACCGTGGCGTGTAAACAAGCAACCGCAGGGTGTATTCTGAAATCAGCGGCGTGTATATTGCCAACTGTGGCGAGTAAACAAGTAACCGCATGGTGTATTCAGGCAACCGTAACAAGTAAGGGCCGATCAATAGCCCAGGCATTCCGACTACGTTTAAAACTTCGTCGGATAAATAAGGCCTGGGCTATTGATTTTTTATGATTATCCCATCTATTCAGGAAAGAACTATAAGAGAGTTGGAGGTTCTAAACTCAACCCCTTCACTTCCCCTTCTCTTGCATCATGTTAGTCCGAATTTGTCTAAGAGAAGGGGACACAGAGGGGATGAGTTCGAAAGTTTTAAGGTCTGATATCCCATGCCCAAGATCGCGGCCATAGACATAGGCTCCAACGCCATTAGGATGGCGGTGGCTGAAGTCTCCGCCGAAGGCGTCCCGGAGCATTTCAAACACTACCGGGAGCCGGTGCGGCTGGGCGCCGATGTCTTTACCACTGGACGGGTCGGGACAGAGGCTTTAAACTCCGCGCTGGCGGCCCTGAAAAAATATCAGATCATCATAAGAACAGAAGAAGTCCTGGCTGTCAGGGCCGTGGCCACCGAAGCCTTGCGTCGGGCTGCCAATTGTTCCGAGATCCTGCAAACTATCGAACGGGAGACCGGCCTGAAGGCGGAAATAATTTCGCCCCGGGCCGAAGCCGAATTGGCGTTCAAGGCGCTGGCCGCCCAGATAGATATAAACGGCAAAAACATCCTGCATTGGGATCTGGGCGGCGGCAGCCTGGAACTGAGCACTATCATAAATGGCACTCTTGCCGAATCTCAAAGCTTTGAACTTGGCGCCATACGGCTTTTACAAAACATCAAAGTATCGGACAAGGCCCAGGCGCTGTCTGATGTCACAACCCTGGCCGGCAATGCCCTGGCCTGGCTGAATGAAGCCCAGCGCCAACACCCAACTGATTTTCTGATCGGCACCGGAGGAAGCCTGGAACTGCTGGCAGATCTGGCGGTTCAGGTAACGGGTTCCGGCAAAAAAAATATTTTGCCCCGGGACGGGCTGGAAAAAGTGATTGATGCTTTGATACCGTTGGACATCGGGCAGAGGATGGAAAGATTCGGGTTGAAACCGGACCGGGCGGATGTGGCCCTGCCGGCGGCCTTGCTGCTTTTGGTCTTGCTCGGAAACATCAAACTGGACGAAATACAAGTTCCCGGGGTAGGTTTGAAAGAAGGTTTGATCATGGAAATAGCGCAATCGTTAAAGACGGGAAACGGCAATGACGGCTAAATTCGTCGAAGGGCAGGAGCTGCCGGGCAAGCTGATCGCGGTGGAGGGACTGGACGGCTCGGGCAAGTCCACCCAGATCCACCTGGTCAAACGCTGGCTAGAATTGGAGGGATACAAGGTGTTCTTCACCGAATGGAACTCCTCGCCCCTGCTGCGGCAGTCGGTGAAGAACGGCAAGCGGGAGCAGCTGCTGACGCCCACCACCTTTGCCCTGATCCACTGCACAGATTTCGCCGACCGCTACGAGCGCCAGATCCTGCCGCTGCTGCACGCCGGTTACATCGTGCTGGCCGACCGCTACATCTTCACCGCCTTCGCCCGGGATGCGGTGCGAGGCTGCGACCGGGAGTGGGTCAAAAGCCTGTACAGCTATGCGGTCCACCCCCAGGTCACCTTTTTCTTTGATGTGCCGCTGGACATGGCGCTGGCCCGGATAATGTCCGGGCGGCCCAAGCTCAAGCACTACGAGGCCGGAATGGATCTGGGGTATTCGCCCGACGTTATCATAAGCTTCAAGACTTTTCAGGGAAAGATGCGGGAGGAATACCTGCGGATGACAGATGAGTTCGGCTTCATAAAAATAGATGTGGGACGCCCGCCGGACCAGCTGCAAAAAGAAGTGCGGAGCCACATTCAGGAACGGATAGATCTGGAGAGATACAAATGGAAAACATCGCGCTGATCCCCAAAAGATTCTACGGCCGGGGACTGCCCCAGGTGGACCCGGATCAGCTTAACGGCAAACTGATCGTGATAGAAGGGGCCGACGGTTCCGGGCGCACCACCCAGATCAACCTTTTAAGCGACTGGCTGGAGCGGCTGGGCTACGCCACCGCCCGGGTGGGCCTCAAAAGATCAAAATTAGTGGGGGCCGAACTGGAGGAGGCCATGCAGGGCAACACCCTCAGCCCCATCACCCTTTCGCTTTTTTACGCCACCGACTTCGCCGACCAGCTGGAGAAGACCATCATCCCGGCCTTGAAGTCGGATTTCATAGTGCTGGCCGACCGCTACATCTACACCCTGATGGCCCGGGACATCGCTCGGGGGGTGGACCCGGCCTGGGTACGCGAGGTCTACGGCATAGCCATAGTCCCGGACGCGGTCTTTTACCTGAAAGCCGGCCCGGAGCTTTTAGCCGAAAGGAATTTCAAGAACAAGGGCGGGCTGGACTACTGGGAATCCGGCATGGACATCCAGCGCACCGGTGACCGCTATGAGTGTTTCATAAAATACCACAAGAAGATCCAAAGCATTTTCGGGGAGATGCAGGGGCTGTATGGGTTCGAGTCCATCAACGCCGGAAGGGCGCCGAACACCATCTCCCAGGACCTGATTTCCAAGGTCAGGTTCATATTAAGCCCGCTGGAAATGAACGGCCAGGAGCAGCCCTGATATTGCAAGATCAATGCAGTAGTACCTTTACCACGGAACCACGGAATACAAGAAAGAATTTCACCCAAAGCGGAATAATTCATGGATATGATTCCGTGTTTTATCACTTCCGTGTTTCAGTGGTTAGCTTAGAAGGGGTTTCATCATGGAACTTTATATCTTACGACACGGATTGGCCGGGGAATCCGGCGACCCCCGCTATCCCGACGACAGCCAAAGGCCGCTGACCGCCGAAGGCAAGCGCAAGATGCATCAGGCGGCGCTGGGCATCAAGGCCATGGGGATCACTTTTGATTTGGTCTTTACCAGTCCATACTTGCGGGCCAGACAGACGGCCGAGATAGTCTGCAAGCAGTTGGATTGTGCGGGTGGCCTGCAGATTACCGAAAACCTGGAACCCGGCCGGGATCCCCGGCGGCTGATATCGGAAATCAATGAACATAATTTGAAAAATAAAAGCGTGCTGATAACCGGGCACGAGCCTTTTTTAAGCGGGCTGGTTTCGTTTTTGATCTCCGGCAGCCATAGTCCCCAAATAGAGCTTAAGAAGGGAGCCTTGTGCAAGTTGGAGGTCAACGATTTGAAATATAGCCGTTGCGCCGCACTTTTGTGGCTTTTGACCAGCAAGCAGCTGGGGATGATGTCCAGACCATAAAATGAAGTCAGCCCAGCACTTGACAAAGGCCCTAAATTGGGTTACACTAATTAGATATAAATTTTTGCACATTGTGTAAAATGTGCATGCTTTTATTGCAACCAAAATGGGTTTAAAGTAATCTAACATATATGATTATCCCATTGATTCAGGAAAGAACTATAAGGTCTTTAGGGAACCTGAACTCATCCCCCGGCCCCTTCTCTTATTTATTTTTCAAGAGAAGGGGAGCAAGGGGTTGAGTTCCAAAGCACCCCTGATAGCCAGCCCTCCTGAACGAATGGGATAGTCATTCTAACATATTATCCTTTTTATAGCCCGTTCAATATAAAGGGTTTGGGGTATTTGTCGAACCGGGAAAAATAGGCAAATCAGGCACTATTCTTGCAGTAATATTCCTCAATAATATAAAACATGGAGAAAAACATGAAACCCAATGGCATAAAAACGGCTGTTATTGCTTTGGCGATATTGGCACTATCCTTGACCGCCAATGCCCAGTGGCTGTCACTGACCCAGGCTGGCCCGGCCCAAAAGACCGTCAGCCTGGTGCAAAGCAGCAACAGTCAGGTCGTTTTTGAGATCAATGTCCCCGGTCTGGAAAAAAGCCAGGTAAAGACCAAGGGCGGGGATTTCTGCCTGCTGACCATTCCCGGTTATGGCTGCAATACCGGCATCGGCCAGCCCAAACTTCCGGTGATTTCCGAATGGCTGGAAATTCCCCAGGGGGCTACAGCCACGGCGGAATTTCAGATACTCGAAAGCAGGGAAGTGAGCCTGAAGGAACTGGGCTTGGACCAGAAGATCGTTCCGGTGCAACACCCGGTTCCCAAGATCGCCGGAGCCGCCGATAAAATACCGTTTGTTATTGATGATGACATTTATTCAAAAGACGAATATTTCGGCCTGCCCAAGGTCGTGCTTTCCCAGCCGGTAACCATGCGGGCCAAACGGGCGGCGCTGGTAAGTTTTTGGCCGGTTTCATACAATCCGGTAAGCGGGATGCTGAAGATAGCCACCAGGGTCAAAGTTACTATTAACCTATCCGGTTCGGACCAGGCCCGCACTAACAGCGTCCGCCAAAAATATACCTCGAAATTATACGACCGGCATACCGCCGGCATCGCCATCAATGCTCTGACGATAGACAAGGTTTCCAAAGTCGTTCCCCCGGCCCCGGTGAACGAACTGGTGATAGTGGTGGACTCGCTCTACAGCGGCATCCAATCCTTGGCGGACTGGGATACCCGCAAGGGATATTATGTGACGGTCACCAGGACCTCGGAGATACCCGGCGGGGTTGACACCGCCAGCATCCGTCAGTATATCCTGGCCCAGTACAACGGAACCAACCCGCCGGATCTCGTTCTATTGGTGGGCGACATCAACGGCATTCCGGCCCACCGCAGCACCGAAATGGACCAACCCTACACCGATCTTTACTACTCCACCATGGCCGGCAGCGATATTGTGCCCGACCTATATGTCAGCCGGATCTCGGTGGACAACACCACGCAACTGGGATACTATGTCGCCAAATATCTCAATTATCAGAGAGGAGCCTGGGGCGCCACCCAGGATTGGATGCAGAAGGCGTATTTTACCGCTTCGGATGATAATACCAATCCCCCACTATATCACAGCCTTGCCGAGTCCACCAGCGGCTATTGTATGGCCCTGTCCCGGGCCCACGGCATGACCTGCGATTCGCTTTACGCCTATTACGGCACCGGCACCCCGGTGGCCACTGCTTTCAACGACGGCCGGACGGTGATGGCCTACACCGGGCATGGGAATATCACGCTTTGGGGCGGGCCCGCTTTTTCTCAGGCTGATGTCAACGCCCTGACCAATGCCTATAAATCAACTTTCGTTACCAGCTTCGCCTGCTTGACCGGGGATTTCAATTATTCCGAGTGTTTCGGCGAAACCTGGATCAGGGCCGCCGGCAAGGGCGCCATAGCCTTCTGGGGTTCATCGGTTAACTCATACTGGGATGAGGACGATATACTGCAGCGCCGGTTGTTCGACGCTTTTCTGGACAGCGGTTATGCCCTGATCGGCGGAATGACGGTGAAAGCCAAGCTGGATTTTGGCCGCTTTTACAACTGGAACAGCGGCCCCAGCGTCACGGTTACCCGTTATTTTGAGGAATACAACATCCTGGGCAATGCCGGGGTGGATATGTACACCCAGCAGCCATTGACCGTAACTGTTACTCATCCGGATACTGTACCGGCGGGCCCCAGCCAAATTACCGTCACTGTGGATACAGGCGGCCCTTTAAAAGACGCCTTGGTGGCTATTTACCAGCCTTCATCTAAAATCCTGTTGGCCTCGGGCTATACAGATGTTTCAGGCAATGCAATACTTGATATAAATCCTGGCATTCCCGACAGCTTGGCAATAACCGTTACCGCCCACAACTGCTCGCCTTACCAGGGAAGAATTCAGGCATATTCCAGCCAGGCCTATATGGGGTATTTAAAGAGTCTGGTAGACGATGCCGCAGGCAACGGCGATGGCATGTTTAATCCCGGCGAATCGGCGCCCCTTGTAGTATGGCTTAAAAATTACGGACTGCTTGCTACTAATGGTAGCCTGGCCTGTACTTTAAGGACGAACAGTCCGATTATAACATTAAACGATTCAACCTGCTCGTTGCCGTCGGTGGCCCCGGGTGATTCCGTATCGCGCAGCTTCAACCTGACCGTTGCGGCGGCCTGTACCAATAAAACGGAGCTGCCCTTTACTTTGGTTGCTAGGGATGCCGACTCCGTATGGCTTATTCCCTTTAAGCTTTCGGCAGGCGCACCCCAGCTAATCCATGATTCGTATTATTTTTTAGATACTGCATCAAACATCAGAGGGTCAATATTACCGGGTCAAAGCGAAAGCTTAAAGGTAGTGTTGCTTAACAAAGGCAGGCAGACTGCAATAAATACCATGGCTTTGCTTTCCAGCAGCGATTCTTACATCACGGTTACCGGAAACAGTGCATCATACGGCGACCTGACCCCCGATTCTTCGTCCCCCTCCCAGCCGGCTTACTACATTATGGCTGGAACGCCGCCGGCGATTCCCTATTATGCCTGGGTCCGGCTGGACATTACGGCTTTGGGAGGTATATACAGCACAGCCGACAGTTTTCAAGTGGCCATCGGCCAAACCGGGTTTTATGACGACGTAGAAAGCCTTTCGGTCATTTCCAAGTATACGGCCGAGTCACAGTGGCACGTTACGGACACCAGTTTTTACAGCCCGGGGCACAGTTGGTGGTGCGGCGACAGCGCTTCGGGCCAATACGGCAATTCGCTTAA
>JACQXR010000096.1 GCA_016208585.1 candidate division TA06 bacterium
AAGATCAGGGTTATTCAGCGCAGGGCGTATGGTTTGAGAGACGAGGAATACTTACGGTTGAAGGTACTGACCTGCACGCTTCCTCCCCTGTAAGTAGCCCAAAATCACCTAAAATCACCCACACTCATTGGAGAAGACCCGCAAATGTTATATGGAAAAAAGCATCCTCATCCGCCCATACCAACCCACCGACTCCATCCCGAAGATCACCCAGCTCCTGCACAAAGCTTATGCCAAAATGGCCGGGCAGGGCATGACCTACCTCGCCTCCCACCAGGATGACAAGACTACCGAAGACCGCCTTACCTCGGGCGCTTCTTTCCTGGCCCTTAAGGACAACGCCATCGTCGGCACCATCACCGTATACGGGCCTCATGAAGATTCCGAAGTTCCCCTCTACCGCCAGACAGGCGTTTGCCACTTCGGCCAGTATGCCGTGGATCCTGATCTGCAGGGCTCTGGCTTGGGAAAGCGGTTGTACCAAACCATCGAGGACCATTGCCGGGCAAAAGGAGTGAGGACCCTGGCCCTGGATACCGCCGAAATGGCAACACAATTGATTGATTTGTACCAACGCTGGGGCTTTAAGGTGGTGGACCGGGTGAAATGGGATGTTACCAATTACCACAGCGTAATAATGACCAAGACCCTGGAACCGTAAGGGCAATTCATGAATTGCCCCAACCATAGGGACATGGCGGCTCACTACGCCTGCCTATGCCGAAGCGGCTACGCGCAGGCAGGCCGAAGTATGTAAATATTATCACCCAGGGCTACGTAGGCTGTACGCCATGTCCCTACAGAAATCCTGGTTTTATGATCTTAACGTTTACAAAATTACGGTTGCAAATCAAAATTCTATGAGCGCTACCGACCCCCGGTAGCATTCGGCTGAACACATACTGACCGCCGTTTTCTTATCTTTGTTCAAGGGCACCAAGGTCCGCTGCGATTTTGCGGTTGAAAGCGCCCTGCCCATGGAAGAGATTATCGAACAAGCCGAAACTAGGGCCAATCAGATCATCGCCCAGAACCGCGAAGTCACCTTCAAAGAAGTGCGCCTGGAAGAAGCTTCCCGTTTGTGCTCCCTGCACCGCCTGCCGGAAGGCGCCGGTAAAATACGGCTGGTCAGCCTCGGAGAAGACGTGGTCACCCCCTGCAGCGGGATCCATGCCAAGAACACCCCCGAGATCGGGAGATTACGGATCAGGACCTTTAATTTCGTAAAGCCCGGGGCAATAAGATTGACGTTCGTGGTAGAATGACATTCAGACCGCCGGACAGACGCACCAACCCTGGAATGAAACCATGTACAGCAAGAAAATATCCATATTATACGCCTTGGTGGCCGCTTCCTTGTTCGGGGCCAGTGCCCCTTTGGCCAAACTATTATTAACCGACATCCACCCCGTTCTATTGGCTTCGTTCCTTTACATGGGCAGCGGTCTGGGTTTATTATTTTATAAATTGACCCTGGGCCTCGGGCAAAAGGACTTAAGCCGGGAAGCCAAATTGGGCCGGGCAGACTTGCCCTGGCTGGCCGGGGCGACGGTATCGGGCGGCATCGCCGCCCCCATCGTCCTGCTGTTCAGCTTAAAGCACACCCCCGCAGCCACCGCTTCGCTGATCCTCAATTTCGAAGGCGTGGCCACCGCCCTCATCGCCTCCCTGGCCTTCCGGGAAGCCGTCAGCAAAAGGATCTGGCTGGCCGTTATATTGGTGACCATTGCGGTTATTCTGCTGTCGGTCGACTTGTCGGACCGATGGGGCTTCTCGCTGGGGGCCATGGGCGTGGTGGCGGCCTGCGTTTTGTGGGGCCTGGACAATAATTTCACCAGGAACACTTCGGCCAAAGACCCGATCGTCATCGTGATCGTAAAAGGCATTGCGGCCGGCGCCATCAGCCTGGCTTTGGCTTTGTTGATGGGAAATTCCTTTCCCGGTCTGGCAAAAGTCCTGCTGGCCTGCGTTTTGGGCCTGGTCTGCTACGGCTTAAGCATCGTCTTCTTTATCTTTTCCCTACGGGAACTGGGCACCGCCCGCACCAGCGCCTATTTTGCCGCCGCCCCTTTCATTGGCTCGGTCCTTTCTTTTTTGATCTTCCGCGAACTGCCCAATGCGCTGTTTTTGGTAGCTCTGCCATTCATCGTTGCCGGCGCATTTTTACTGTTCACCGAAAAGCACTTGCACCTGCATACCCACTTTGAATTCGAGCACGATCATTTTCACGATCACCTTGACGGCCACCATGCCCACCGGCATCCTGAAGGCGGCGGTGCCCAAAAGCATTCACACCCGCACCAGCACGACCCTGTCGCTCACCAGCACCCGCATAACCCGGACATCCACCACCGCCACAGCCATGAGGATTGAGAGAACTGGCGTATGGCAAATTGACCGCATTTTTAACCCGCAGTAGGTTAACTATCATGAAAAAACGGATCTTCATCGGCCTGGCCCTGGGCCTGGCGGCCGGGATCATAGACCTGATCCCCATGCTCCTGCAAAAATTAAGCTGGGACGCCAACCTCTCGGCCCTCAGCTTATGGCTGGTCTCCGGGATGCTTACCGCTTCGGTTGACTGGAAGATCAACCCCGCCCTTAAGGGAATGCTAGTTTCTTTCCTGGTCCTGCTTCCCTCCGGCATTTTGATCGGCGCCAAAGAACCGTTCAGCCTGGTTCCCATCGGAGTGATGACATTGATCCTGGGCGGAATGCTGGGCTACTTTACGGAACGCCTGGGCAAGGTGGCGCAGATCGTCAATGACATGATGGAGAAGAAGCGAGACAGTGTCCGGTTCTGGATCCAGCTTCCGCCGGGCTCCGGCGGCCAGAAGCAGATGACGCTGATAGAGTTTTTTGCCCTGCACGACGAGAACGACAAATACCTGGGTTGCCTGGAAGGCACCAGGAATGTGGAGGACATCCGGCAACTGCAGGGCGAGCAGCGGTTGCTTGGTTAAGAAGGACTGCAACCCTGCCTACGAAATGGCACGAAATTACGCAAAATATATTTTAGTGTAGTGTTGTTTTCGTGTCTTTAGTGGGGAATGGTTAAAGTAAATATTTTCGCGATGATTCGCGTTTTTAGCGGGAAGGGCCACCTCTTTGCCCACGAAATAACACGAACCGGAAAGATAACGCAACCTTACCACTACGGCGTCCAGGCACGGAATTACCGAAACAGGAAAATACGGAACAGGAAACTAATATTAAAGGTTTCTGTGGTAAAAAGTGTTATAACCCCTTGATAAATCTGGGTATTTTGATTAAACCTCAAAAATGCGCAATATGCAACAAAAAACCTCCCAAAGCATTGTAAATACTGCTTCCTTATTTTAGAAAAAAAAAAAAAAACGATCCAAATTGTAGATTTTCCGGTTGAGCATTTTATGAACCTGCTCAAACTCCCGGCGGTAATGATAATCTTTCGGCAGGTGCAGGATATTACGGCTGCCCTTCTTGGAAAGTTTTGCGGGTATAACCAGAAAA
>JACQXR010000097.1 GCA_016208585.1 candidate division TA06 bacterium
ATAATACACTATGGCCGAATATTTGTCAAGTATTATTTTATAAGTAGCAATATATTATATTTATGCAGTAATATCAAGGCTTCTCAAGGACAGGGATTGACTGTCGTTATAGAATAACGAGCTTACTAAGTTATATAATACATTTAATAATACGTAACGCCTTTAGAAATATGAAGTTAGGCTTTCTTGCATTTCGTAACTAGGAAACTTGCGCTAGCTTAAGCTATTACTCGGAGCATATATTAGTGGACATTCCCGATTCTATCAATCCAATATTATTTGCGTATTTCGGGTATTTTGGTAGAAAAAAGTCTACTATTGGTTCGGCTTACTTCGGCAAGCTCAGTACAAGTCACTCGCCACAGAGCTTGCCCTGAATATGACCGATATTTAGGCCGGTGAAGGGTATCCGCTCTGAGTAGTAACTCCCCGTAAACAGTAAACTCTAAACGTTAAACAGTTATGAGTTCCCCATCATCTGCTCCGCTATCGCCTGCTCCATCTCTTTGCGCCCCTTGCCTTCCAGCGCCGAGATGAACAGCGCCCGGGGATTGCTCCATTTAAGTTCGTTCAAAGTTTTTCCGTCTAATTTGTCGATCTTGTTGAAGACCAGGATCTCCGGCCGGTCTATCTTCAATTCTTTCAGCACGGCATGGACCGCATCCATCTCCTCCTGTCGGGCCCGGTGTGGGGTGTCGACCAGATGCAGCATCAGGTCGGCCTCGGCCACCTCTTCCAGGGTGGCCTTGAACGAAGCCACTAACTGGTGGGGCAACCGGCGGATGAAACCCACGGTGTCTGTCAAGAGGAATTTATGGCCCGAGGCCAGCACCACCTGCCGGGTGGTGGCGTCCAGGGTGGCAAAAAGGCGGTCCTCCACTTTGACCCCGGCCTTGGAAAGCAGGTTCATCAAAGTGGACTTGCCGGCGTTGGTGTAGCCCACCAGGGCTACTTTGAACATCCGGCTGCGGGATTTGCGCTGGGTCTGCCGCTGGACCTCCACTTTTTTCAGCTCCTTCTTCAGGGCGGAAATCCGGTTCTTGATCTTCCGTCGGTCCAGCTCCAACTGCTTCTCGCCCGGACCCCTGGTGCCGATGCCGCCGCCGGGATCGGACATCTGCAGGCCGGCGCCCACCAGACGCGAGAACCGGTACTGCAGCTGGGCCATCTCCACCTGGATCTTAGCCTCGGCGGTGCGGGCATGCAAAGCGAAGATATCCATGATCAGCTCCGAGCGGTCTATCACCCGGCAGCCCGCCGCTTCCTTGATCTTGAAGGCCTGGCTGGGCGAAAGCCCGTGGTCAAAGATCACCACCGTAGCCCCGCTGTCTATCACTCCCCGGGCGATCTCTTCCACCTTGCCCTTGCCTACGAAAAATGCAGGGTCCGGGCGGTGCCGCCGTTGAACCACGATGTCTATGACTTGGGCCCCGGCGGTGCTGGCCAGCCGGCACAGCTCCTCCAGGGATTCTTCGGCCTCGTAGGGATTTACCCGGCCCGTCACCAGGCTGACTAAGATGGCTTTTTCGGACATGGTTATGAACTTGAAATTGTTCGTTGTTTTATTGCCAAACCTTTTTAACCCGGCCCTATTGATGGGACAGACAGCTTCAGGTTTTCAGCTGCTTCTTCTTGGCCGCCGGGAAAAGGATGTTGTTCAGGATCAGCCGGTAGCCGGGGGAATTGCGGTAGAGCCTTAAGTCGGTGGCCGGATCGCCCACCAGATGCTGGTAGTCCTCGGGGTCGTGTCCGCCATAGTAAGCGAAGCTTCCCTGGCCGTAAATGCCATGCAAATATTTTACTTCGTCGCTTCCTGCCACTTCGGCCAGGACCACGATCCCCGGTTTGATCTTTGATCTTCTGAAACCCGTGTCCTGGCCAAGGAATTCGCGCACCAGGGCCACGTGGTTTTGCACCAGCATGCAGGAGACGGGGTCATACTTGGCCGAAAAATCGAACAGGGAAAAATAACTGCCGGCCCCCCTGGCCGCCGGGCTGTTTTCCGGCTCAGATGAGATTTGAGGTCCGCCGGGCTGGTTGTTGACGTCAATGTCGGAATGCTCGTAAACATACGGGTTGACCATCAGGCTGAAATCCCGGAAGGCCAGGGTCTGGCTGAAATCCAGCTTGGCGGCATAGCCGGGATCAACCGGATCCCCGTCAAATTCCTGGGGCACGATGTCGGTGGCGGCCGCCGCCAGGGTAATGTCCAGGGTGGACGGAGCCGAGCACATGGCAAACAAAAAGCCGCCCTGGAACAGGTATTTTCTTATTTCCTGCCCCACTGCCAGTTTCAGCTTGCTGACCTTCTTATAACCCAGCTTTTGGGCCGTCCTGGTGTTGACCCGCACATCGTTGCGGTACCAGTCGGTGTTCTGGTAGTTCAGGTAGAACTTGCCGTACTGCCCGGTAAAATCTTCGTGATGCAAGTGCAGCCAGTCGTATTGCGACAAGGCCCCGGCCAGCACCTCCTCGTCCCACAGCGTGGCATAGGGCACCTCGGCGTAATCCAGAACTAACCGCACCGCGTCATCCCAGGGATCATAGGTGGGCGGGACATAGACTGCCAGTTTAGGAGCTTTTTCCAATTCGATCCGCTCCATATTGGCCGCTTCCATCTGCCCGTAAAGGGACTGGATGTCTCCATCGGAAATGACGGAGAAGCTTACCCCCCGCAGGTTGCAGAGCTGGCCCACCATCTGATTTTCATCGGTGAGAAATGAACCGCCCCGGTAGTTCAAAAGCCACTGGACCTTGATCCCCTGCTGCAGGCAGCGGTAAACCACGCCATAGGCCTTGAGGTGGTCGGACTGGTTCAGGTCCATGGGAATCAGAATTCCCCCGCTGCAAGCCGGGGAAGCAAGGGACAAGCAGAAAACAGCGGAAAATATCAGATGTTTACTTATTTTTACAAGGCTTGATGGCATAACATATTAGTTTAAGGCTAAATCGTTGATTTGTCAAGTTTTTTGAATAAAAAAGGGGCGATTTATCGCCCCTTTTTTTTGGTTCCTTTTTTATTTTTCTCAGGGTATAACTATTGTTGTGTCTTTTAACAATAGAGAATCCGTTTCTTTGAATATCTTCAAAAAGTAACTGCCCGATTTTAAATCACCTATCTTATAACTCAAGATGAATGAACACAAGCAATAACATACTATCCCGTCATATTTTTCATACACCTTTAAGGTCTCGGCAGACTGTTTGAATTCACCTCTTATAGTATCACAGCATGAGGCAACTAAATTATAATGCCATATTATTACATCGTTCGCCTGAACAAATATGGCAAAACTGTCGGCTTTAACGCTTGACTTGTCACTGCAAGAGTACTGAAAATAACTGAATGTTGTCTTAGGAACGGTCGTTGATTCTGTTGGAGCATCGTTCTTGCTGCAGCCGGCCAATATGGCCACAAAGATCAAAAACACAAGCAGGGTTTTCGTTTTCATTTTGGCTCCTTTCACTTAAATTATTACGAAACCTTATAATGAACTATATGTGCGATATTATACGCCTCCCCCGGGATTTTGTCAAGCTAAATTTTCATCTTTCTCAAACCGTCTCGCCCACCAGCGTGGCCTGGGTGGTCTTTTCTATCTTTACTTTAACCAGCTGGCCGGGCTTAAACTCCCTGCTTGAATTCACCGCCACGGTCTTGTTTCCTTCGTTCCGGCCCATGAACTGGCCGTGGGACCGCTTGCTTTCCTTCTCCACCAGGACAGTGAATGTTTTGCCGATATCGGCCCGGTTGGATTCAATGGTTATTGCCTGCTGTGTTTTGATCAACATGTCCAACCTTCTCATCTTCAGGGACCTCTCCGGGTAAGTCAGCCGCCTTTGTTCCCGGGCGCCTGGAGTACTTATAGGTGAAGACCGCGTCAAACCTGATGCTTTTGACCATCCCCAGCGTCTGCCCGAACTCCTCTTTATTCGTCATTCGGATTCGGTAACCCCGCCGCAAGCGGGCAGGGTATTTAAAATTTGGATCAATAAAGAAAACGGCAAGCTTTTCAGCCTGCCGTTTTTACACGAGAAGTCAGGAATTAGAAAGCGTAGGTCATGCCGATGGAGGTGATGGGCTGGGTACCGGTGTTGCCGGAACCTCCGTTGTTGATGCCGCTCATCAAATAGCCCAGTGAATACGGCGCGTTGTTGTTGAGCTTCGCGTCCATGTCCAGTTTGCCAAATTTAAAGCCCAGGCCGAAGGCGAAGAAATAAGGAGCCGAGGTGTAAGAAGATTCTTCGGTGTCAAGGGCGGTTTGAGCCTTGCTGGAATTGCTTTGCAGCAGTTGGGCGGCGCCGGCATAAAAAATTTACATTTTTAAACAATTTTTTTACCCTGTTTTAAAGGATGCCAAAACTGCCGGGTAAATTATAAAAGGGCGCCTTGATTCGGCGCCCTTTTATCTGATACTCCCAAAAACCTTTTTAGAACCTGATTCCCAGCGTCAGGCCGATGGTCTGGAAACCGAAATCCATGGTGCTGGTCAGAGGATTATTGGTTGTGGTAGTAACAGATGTAACAACACCCCCTGTTGTCTCTGAATATGTCGAGATGCTCTCGTCCTTGCCCTCGCTGGACATGCTTACGCTCAACTGGTATTCGGCGCCCAGGCTGATGGCTTCGGTGATGAACCACTCCGCACCCAGAAGAATTCCCCCGCCGAAACTGGTAGTGCTGCGCTCGGTCTTCGTTGTGTATATTTCCGTATAGTCGATCGCCACACCGTTGTTGGTATAAGTATTCCTGTAGCCCGAGTCGCTGGAGTAAGAGCTTATGCCAAAGCCGCCGCCGATGCCGGCATTGATGTTGACTGCGCCATTAGACACCAAGGTTTTTTCGATGGCCAGTTCCAGGCCGAAGCTGTTGGTGCTCGCTTTGGCATCATCGTAAGTAGTATGCTTCCGGTTATTGGCCAGACCGCTGGAATCGGGATCCTGCTTGGTGGTTTCGCTGGTAAGGCCGAAGGTAACGACCGGGCGCAGGGCCAGGCCGGGGGAAAGATAGTACTTCAGACCGAAACCGCCATTGTACAGGCCGGCGTTCACAAAGGCCGCATTGAACAACAGCGCCTTGTCGCCTTGTTCGGTTCCCTTGGATGCGTCAATCGCGTAGGCTGAGGCAGCGATGGCCAGGACCGCAAGGATGAGCAGGGTTTTCTTCATGTTGGTTGGTACCTCCGTTAAGGTTAAAAGTTTATCTGATAATTGAGTTAAGAGTAACACATTATATTGCGGCTTGTCAATAAAAAAATGATGTTTTTAAAACATTTTTTACCTGCTGGCAAGAGGGTCAGATCCTCTTCATTTGTCCGTCAGGGCCGCCAGGCCGGGCAGGATCTTCCCTTCCAAGAATTCCAACGAGGCCCCGCCTCCGGTAGAGATATGGCTGATCCTGCCGGCCACCCCGGCGAGGTGCACGGCCGAGGCCGAGTCCCCCCCGCCGACGATGGACTTGGCCCCGGAGGCCGCCACCGCCTTGGCGATGGCGAATGTCCCCTTGGCGTATTCGGGAGTTTCGAATATGCCCATCGGCCCGTTCCAGACAATGGTCTTGGCCCCGGCAATGACCTTGTTGTATTCGGCAATGGTCTTGGAGCCGATGTCCACCCCGGCCAGGCCTTTTGGAATTTCTGCGCCCTCTTTAGGATTGACAAAAGTGAAAGTCGGCTTGCCCTTCTTGTCTGGCTCTCCTTCTTTCTTCTCGGCCGCGATGTGGTCCGAAGGCAGAAGGAACTTTATTTTTTGGGATTTTTTCAGTATCTCTCTGGCCATCTCCAATTTATCGTTTTCAACCAGCGACTCGCCGACGCTATGGCCTTGGGCCTTTAAAAAAGTATAAGCCATGGCCCCGCCGATCAGGATGGCGTCGGCCTTGGGGATCAGGTTCTCGATCACCGCGATCTTGTCGGAGACCTTGGCTCCGCCCAGGATGGCCACAAAGGGATGTTCGGGCTTTTCCATAGCGGCCGACAGGCAATCGATCTCATTTTCCATCAGGAACCCGGCGGCATTTTGTTTGAAGTGCTTGGTGATCCCTTCGGTAGAGGCATGGGCCCGGTGGGCCGCCCCGAAGGCGTCGTTGACGTAGAGATCGCCCAGTTGGGACAGTTGCTTGGCAAAAGCCGGATCGTTCTTCTCTTCCCCGGCATGGAAGCGCAGGTTCTCCAGCAAAAGGACCTCGCCCTCCTCCAGTTCCTGCGACATTTTCAGCGGCTCGGGGCCGCTGCAGTCCGGAGCGAACTTGACCGGCTTTTTCAGCAGTTCCGACAATTTTTCGGCTATGGGTTGTAGCGTGAACTGCATATTGACCTGACCTTCGGGCCGGCCCAGGTGGGACATCAAAATAACTTTAGCTCCGTGATCCATCAGATAGCCAATGGTGGGCAAAGCCCCGGCGATCCGGGAATCGTCCTTGATGGCTCCGGTCTTCTTGTCCTGAGGGACGTTGAAGTCCACCCGGACCAGCGCCCGCCGGCCCTTTAAATCCAGATCGCGGATACTGAGTTTCTTCATGCTGATCCTCCCTTGTGGCAATTTGAAATTTTAAATTTGATATCTTAAATTTTCACAGAAAGGGATTCTCTTCCCGCTCTTTCCCGATGGTGGTCCTGGGCCCGTGACCCGGCCTGACAGAGGTGGCATTCGGCAGTGCCATGAGTCTCTCTTTGATGGACCTTATTATCTCCGTTTCGCTGCCGCCCGGCAGGTCGGTGCGGCCCACCGAGCCCGCGAACAGGGTATCGCCGGAAAAAAGCGTCCCGTCGAACAGCAGGCAGATGCCGCCCGGGGTGTGTCCCGGGGTGTGCAACACCTTAATTTCCAACCGGCCCAGCATTATCACGTCGCCGTCGGTCAGCAGCCGGTCGGGCGGAGGCGAGACCAGGCTCATTCCGAACATTTCCGAGCCGTTGTGCCGGGCCGAGGCCAGCATCTCGGAATCATGGGCATGGATACAGAGCTTGGCCCCGGTTTCTTTCAGCAGGGCCCGGTTTCCGGCGATATGGTCAATGTGTCCGTGGGTGTTGATTATATATTTCACCGAAAGATCATGCTGTTTGATGATGTCCAAAATGGTCTGGACCTCCTTCTGGCTGAAGGCCCCGGGGTCTATCACCGCCGTCTCTTGAGTTTCGGGACAGGCCGCGATATAGCAGTTGGTCTCCACCAGCCCCTTGGCCACCACGGTTTGATAGATGTCCGGTTTCATAGTTTGACCCCGCCGGCCATCAGCGCCTTGCAGACGCAGGCGATGGTCATATCGTCTCTGATTGCCCCTTTTAACAGGGCTTGCTTATAATCGGGTAAACCCCACATCCTGTTTTCCATGCCGGCTTCGGAGCGGTCGCGGCGGGGACTGGCAAAGGACAGGTCCCGGGCCAAAAAAAGATGGAAACGGTTGACCACTGGATCGTTCGATTCGATGATGCCCAGCCGCTTCCATTTTTTAGCTTTTATCCCCGCCTCCTCCGACAGTTCTCTTTGGGCGGCTTTTAAGGCGCTTTCCCCCTTGTGAAGCCCTCCGCAGGGCACCTCCCAGACCCGCTTGCCCCAGGAGTGCCTGTATTGCTGGACCAGGCAGAGGCCATCATTTTGCAGGGCCACGATGCTGACCGCATCGCCGACCTCCACCACCCCGTATCTTCCGGCTGACCCGTCGGGGCGCTTGACCGAGTCCTCCCGGACTGCGATCCAGGGGTTCTTGTAGACCTGCCGCCTTTTAGTTATCTTCCACTTGTCCATCAAATCCGAATTCCTAATTTCTAATTCCACCTAACTAAATAATCTACAAACCCTTAAATCCAATACTGTTCACTTTATATGAATTTTGTGGTATACTATCTAAAATTAAATAAGCTTTGGGTCAGCATAAACGAGCGAAAAGGCATGTGGTAAGCCTGTCAAACCATGCCAGACCAGGAACGCGAGTGAAGCGTATCCACAGCGATACGGTGAATGAGCGTGACGCAGTATGGCGGTTTTGCAGCCGTTTATGCCCAAATTGTTATTTGAGGATAAGCTCTAAGGTTGGAATCCTTCCAGCCGGCCAGCTGGCTGCCCTTCATGTACAGGTTGATCACCAGGTGCTTATCGTTCAGATTGTCAAAATAGAGGATGAGCTGCCTTCTGGACGTAATTCACCGCTTCCTGCAGGATGTTGTTCAGCTCGGCCTGGGGGTAAGCGAACTACCACCGAGCAGAGCTCGGTGGCTTCTTATCCGAACAAGTTCGGCTTATCGTTTGCCACCCCAGCCCTACGTTGATCAACAATATATAACAATACAGTACCTTATAGGGGTGACACATCTCAAGCTTTTGTCTACTCCGACATCGGCAGGCTGACCGTGAACTTGGTCCCCTTGCCCACCGTGCTTTCCACCGCGATGTTTCCGCCGTGAGTCTCTAGGATCTCCTTGGTCAAAGAAAGACCAATCCCGGTCCCCTGGATGGTGTGCACCTCCTGGTCGGTGCGGTAAAACTTTTCAAAGATGTGGGGCAGCACCTCGGGGGCAATCCCGGTTCCGGTATCGCTGATGTGGACCTGCATCTTCCACATCCCGTCCTCCAGCCTCCAGCCCCCGGTCTCCACGGTAATGCCGCCGCCCGGGGTGTTGAATTTCACCGCATTATCCAGGATATTGCTGAAGGCAAAACGCAGCGCGTTAAAATCTCCGCGAGAGGGCGCCAGAGTGACCGGAAGCTTTTTCAGAATCTTGACGGATTTTTTGGAGGCCTTGGGCTCCAGGTCGTGGATCACCGCATTCAGCAGGGCGATGATGTCCACCTTTTCCTGGCGCAGGCCCAGCATCCCGGAACTGGCCTGCCGAAAATTGATGATGGAATCCAGCAGCCCGGCCAGCCGGTCGCCTTCGTCCACTATCACCTTCATCAGGTCGGCCTGTTCGTTCCCGCTGGCTTTGGCGTCTTCGTAAAGAATTTCGGCATAGCCCTTGATCACCGTCAACGGCGTCCGCAGCTCGTGAGAGATGTTGGTGATGAACTCTTCCCGCAACCGGTTGTAGTCCATGGCCTGGTTTTTGGGATAGAACATCCAGCCGGTCCGCCGGCCGCCGGGCAGATTCCAAATCCGGGAATAGACCTCCAGTTCGGTTCCGTCCTTTAAGATTATTTTATCCTGATCTAGTTCGGCCAGGTCCTTGTCCTTTATGGCCTGGATTCGGGAATTTTCCTGGGCCGGATTTTGCGGAGCAATCAGGGCTTGCTCCCAGTTGCGCCCCACGATCTCGATGGCCCGGTAGCCGCTGATCCGTTCGGCTTCGGAATTTATGGAGAGCACTTTGCCTTCGGGCTTGCTGATCAGCATCATTCCTGCCGGTAGGCTGTCCCAGGCGCTTTTCAACTCCTGCAGCTGGCACTCCAGCTCTTTCCGGGACTCCTCCAGCTTCTCCCTCTGGCGGGCCAGCTCCTGGCTCTGGGACTTCTGGCGTCCGGCTTCGTCTTTGGACTGGGCCAGGTCGTCCAGGACCCGCTCGGTCCTGGACTTCTGGCGGGACAAGTTAAAATAGAGCCAGGCCCCCCAGCCGAAGAGCAGCAGCATCCCGCCTCCGCCGGCGATCTTCAGCGCCAGCGTCTGGGAGGCCAGAAATATTCCGGCCAAAAAGGGTATGGCTAAAAACCACAGCCAGGAAAGCATCTAAGCGTTCTCTCCCACCATATTGCGCACCAACTCCAACAGGCGGTTGGGCGAAAAAGGCTTGGTGATGTAATCGCTAGCTCCCACGCTTAAACCCTCTTCCCGGTCGCGCTCCTGGCCCTTGGCGGTTAAAATGACTACCGGAATGTTGGCCAGCTGGGGGTCGGCCTTGATCTTTTGGCAGACCTCGTACCCGGTCAGCCCCGGCATCATCACGTCCAAAAGCACCAGGTCCGGCTTTTCCTGCTTGATCTTCTCCAGCCCGGTCAGGCCGTCATTGGCCGAGAACACGGTGTAGCCCTCCTGCTCCAGCTTGAATTTGATGACCCGGGCTATGTAGGGCTCGTCATCAATCACCATGATTTTCTTGGGCATATGATCACACCTCTTTATATATGGTTCATTTCCACCCAAACACACCAAAAACAGCAATTGTATAACCATTGTGATACGATTGTTATGCCATTGCTTAGTGTGTTTCGGTGGCTCATTTGTTTCGGGCTAAATTATTTCTGAAAACTTCCGGCCTGATTCATTTGGGCAGCGTGAAGATGAACTTGCTGCCCTTGCCCGGCTGGCTTTCCACCCAGATCTTGCCGCCATGGGCCTCCACTAATTTACGGCAGAGGGGCAGGCCCAGGCCGGTCCCGGTCTTGCGACCCAGCTTCCGCTTTTCCACTTGGTAATATTTCTGGAACACCTTCTCCAACTCCTCGGGGGCGATGCCTTCGCCGGTGTCCTGGACCGAGACCTGGATGTTCTGCTTTTTGTCAGCGGCCGAAACTGTTACCCGGCCCTCCTTGGGGGTGAATTTCAGGGCGTTGGAAAGAAGGTTGGAGATGACCCGGGAAAGCCTACTCTCATCGGCCGTCACCGTCAGGCTTAAGGGCGTCTCCTGGTACAATTCGATTTGACGCTCCTTGGCCAGGGCGGAATAATCCGAGACTGATTTGGAAATCAGCTGGGTGATATCAAACTGGGCCTTTTCCAGTTTAAGCTCCACCGCTTCGTATTTGTAGCCGTCCAGCAGATCATTGAGCATCTCCAGCATCCGGCGGCTGTCGTTCATGGCGCTGCCCAAAAACTGGCGCTGGTTGTCGTTGAGGCCGCCCAGGCTGCCGTCTAAGGAAAGCTCCAGGGTGGCAATGATGGCCGACAGCGGGTTGCGCATGTCGTGGGACAGCATCCCTACAAATTCCTGCCGGGTCTCGGCGATCTGGTGTTCCACCGTTACATCCTGATGCAGCAGCACCAGCCCGTTGCCGGGGCCCTCGGCGTCGTCCACCGGGAAGGAGGTGATCTTCAGGAAGAGGCAGTTGTTGAGTTCCAGATCCACCGAATTGTTGCGTTGGGCCGAGGCTCCGGCGCATTGCTGCAGGAATTCCAGCAAGGGCTTTTGATCCCTGAGCTGCTCTCCCAGGGACGGCAGAATGGCTTTGTGGAATTCCATCCCCGGCTTTATCCTGATCCCCAGGCTCCAAAGTTTTTCGTAGCTTTCGTTGCTGATTATCACCTTAAAATCCTTGTCCACCATCAGCAGGCCTTCGGGCATGGAGTTGATGATGGATCCCAGCCTGCCGCCCTCCCGGCGGATCTCCTCGTAGAGCATGGCGCTGCGCAGGGCGAAGGTGATCAGCGGGGTTATCTCCTCCATCAGGGCCTGGTCCATGCCGTCGAAATATCCGGGCTTCCGGCTTAAAGCCATCAGCGCCCCGATGGCTTTGTCCTTGATCTTCAGGGGGTGCCATAATCCCGATTTGAAAGGGGTCCGGGACAGAGGCTGAAGGAACCGGGAATCGCGGGACAGGTCGCCGATGATCTCCGGCTGGCCCCGGGCCACCACCTGGGCGGTGACATCCTTCATCTCCATCAGCCGGATGTGCTCCAGCTTGACCCCGGAACTTTTGATCAGAGCCAGAAAGCCCTGGCCGTCGTCGGGGGCGGTCATCGACTTCCCGGCCCACTGCCCCGAGATCTCGTCAAAGAAATACAGACTGACCTCCTCGGCCTTAAGCTCCTTGGCGATGGTCCGGATCATCAGGCTTAAAAGGCTTCCCAGCTGCAGCACCGAACCGGCGGCGAACCCGATCTCGTAAAGCTTGTTCCTTATCTGGTTCTCGCTTTTAAATTTCTGGGCGGCCCGGGCCTCGTCCAGGATTTTCACAAAGATCTCGGACAGCCCGGAAAGCACGGTCAAGTGCCCGGGGCCGAAGGCCGGGCCGGATTTGTGGAGCAGCAGAAATCCCAGGGGCTGCTGGGCCCGCAGCAGCGGGACGATTAAAAACGAACCGGATTTGGTTCCGGCTAGCTTCAGCAGTCTGCTCCCCAAAGACTGCTGAAGATTTTCGGAGTTTCCGGAAACCGTCATCGGCCGGCCTTCTTTAAAGCAGGCGTCCAGCATCGCGCTCTGGAGCAGGAATTCTTCCCTTAGGGCTTCGTCCTCCAGGCCCAGTCCGGCCAGAACTCTGTATCTGCCGCTGCGCTTCAGCGCCGCCAGCATTCCCTTTTCAAATCCCAGGCTCTTTTTTAAGGTTAAAAGCAGGAACTCGGCCACCGCCTTTTCATCCTGCGTGGCGGCCAGGAGATCCCTCACTTTTTTAAACTGGTCCGCCGCCTCATCGGACTGGTCGGCAAAGACCAGCAAGGCTCCCAGAAAAA
>JACQXR010000098.1 GCA_016208585.1 candidate division TA06 bacterium
GCATATCTCACAATGTTACTTTTTAAGTAGGGTTGTGTGCAAGTCCTTTTACATCGCATTATATGCCAAGATGACTGTATTTACAAGTGTTTTACACGTATCCCATCTCAGTTTATCTGTTTTTAACGCTTTTTTCAGGTATTACACTTTATTTGCCACAAAGGCACCCAAGACAAATATTACTATTCACAATTTACAATTCACGATTTGGTTTGGTGCCCAGTGTCTTAGTGTCTTAGTGGCATGTCAGCCCCGTAAACAACAAAAAACCTCCCGTCTCGCGCTTTACAGCGCGGGTCCGGAAGGTCTGTGTATTACGGTTTTCATGAATAATTCCTTTCTGACCTCACAGGACCAGATTAAAGGGTCAAAATATTTACCTGACTAATACAGATATATTATACACTATTTTTTGCCATTTGTCAAGGGGAAAGTTTGTTTTTATTAATACACAACTTGATAAGTAAATATTCTACCCACTGTACCTTTTTCCAGATTTAATATAATAAGCCAACCCCTCATTTTTTCATTTTTAGGTGCCCACAAACATAATTGCCCATATTTATTTTGCTCTCCAATATAGGGGAATACTTTTATGGTTAGTTTCGTTGTATCTGCACCTTGTTTAGCCAATATTTTTACTTGCATTCAGGCTCATTATATTTCTAACTTTATGCAGCTTTACAACATCATCACCAGCTATTTTGAAATTGTAAGGTGGAAAGATGTCTGTATCTCCAAGATATCTACCAATTATAATATGTGGCTCAGGGCAGAGAAGGTAATTTAATGTGATTCCCAATTCGGGCTTAAACTTATCTATCCAATCTATGCCAGTTGTATACAGATAAGTAGCTACAACTTTGATAATGCTTGAATCTACAATACCCTGATTTCTACTAACCCAATAAGGATAACGGTGTGCAGAAAATGATCTATACTTAAGATCGTTTTTTGCGAGGTTTTCCGGTGTGCCAGATATTCAAGCCTTCTCAATGACACGTTAGCCCGTATGATTGAAAACCCTTGGTGCCTTGTCTCTGTGGTTCGCCCCTACAGCCCGTACTTGGCGATGATCTGGTCCTTCTTCAATCCCAGGATGCCGTACTTGTCCCCGATCTTGGTAAAGGCCGCCAGGGCCTTGTCCAAGTGCTCCATCTCGTGCCCGGCCGAGATCTGGGTTCTAATCCGGGCCTGGCCCTGGGCCACCACCGGGAAGAAGAAGCCTATAACGTAGATGCCCTCGGCATAAAGGTCGCGGGCCATGTCCTGGGCCAGCTTGGCGTTGTATAGCATCACCGGGACGATGGGGGTGTCGCCGGCTTTTAGGTCAAACCCTGCCTTGCTTAGGCCTTCGCGCCAGTACTTGGTGTTCTTCTCTAACTTGTCCCGGTGGTCGGTGGATTTAGACAATAGCTCTAAGACCTTGATTGATCCGGCCACCACCGCCGGGGGCATGGTGTTGGAGAACAGGTACGGACGGGCCCGCTGGCGGCACATCTCGGCGATCTCTTTTGGTCCGGAGACCGAACCGCCGGTGGCGCCGCCCAAACCCTTGCCGAAGGTGGTGGTGATGACATCCACCCGGTCCATGACGTTGTGGTACTCGTGGGTGCCGCGCCCCGTTTTACCGATGAACCCGGTGGCGTGGGAATCGTCCACCATCACCATGGCGTCGTACTTGTCGGCCAGGTCGCAGATCTTGTCCAGGGGCGCGATGTCGCCGTCCATGGAGAACACCCCGTCGGTGATGATCATCCGCAGCCGGCAGCTCTGGGCCTCCTGCAGTTTCTCTTCCAGGTGCGACATGCTGTTATGCTTGTAGTTGAACATCTGGGCCTTGCAGAGTTTGAGGCCGTCGACGATAGAGGCGTGGACCAGCCGGTCCGAGATCATGGCGTCCTCCGGGGACAGCACCACGTCGAACAGCCCGGCGTTGGCCTCCATGCAGGAGGGGAACAGGCAGGTGCCCTCCAGGCCCAGAAATTCGCTCAGTTTCTGTTCCAGTTCGTTGTGGATGTCCTGGGTGCCGCAAATGAAGCGGACCGATGACAGCCCATAGCCCCGGGAATCCAGGGCCTCGTGGGCGGCTTTGACCACCTCGGGGTGGCTGGAAAGCCCCAGGTAGTTGTTGGCGCAAAAGTTTAAGACCTGCTTGATGGCCGCGCCCTTGGGGTATTCCACCTTGATGCTGGCGGCCTGGGGCGACTGGATGAAGCGCTCTTCCTTGAAGATCCCCTTGTCCTTCATCCCCTGCAGTTCTCCGGCATAGAAATCCCTGGCTTTGGAACTATAGGCCATCTTACCTCCCTTATACTCTGAATGCTGAATATCGAATTCAGAATTTTGAATTAGTAATTTGGTTTAGACCTTGACCCCGAATTTATTGATCAGCTCGATGATGTTGTTGACCGAGTCAAAGGCCTCGGGGGTGGCGTCCCCGTCCGGCAGCTTGATGCTGAATTTCTTCTCCAGGTAGGTTTTCAAAGAGACCATGGAGAACGAGTCCACGATCCCGCTGGAGATCAGCTTGGTGTCCTCCTTGATCTCTTGGTCGGAATCCTCGTCCAGGTACTCTTTTTTGACGTATTCGATGATCATTTTCTTGATTTCGTCGGACATTGCTTTTCCCTTGTTATTTATTATTTGCTGTTTGTTTATAGCGCGAAAGAAAGCTCGAAATCCGAAATCCGAAAAACGAAACAATTATCTAAAATCCAATTTCAAACCCTAGAAACAGTTTGGGACATTCTGTAATTTGTATTTCGTATTTGTTTCGAATTTCGTTATTATGATTTCGTATTTCCCTGGAAAATGATCTAATCATTTTCCAGGGTCGAGATATCCCCGATCTCCTCGCCCCACTCCTTGGCCCGCAGCATCCGGCGCATGATTTTTCCGCTCCGGGTCTTGGGCAGGAAGGCCATGTATTCCACGTCCTGGGGCATGGCCAGGGGGGAAAGCTTCTTGCGGATGAAGTTCATGATCTCCATGGTCAGGTCGTCGCTCTGCTTGAAGCCCGGCTTGAGCGCGATGAAGGCCTTGACCACCTCCATGTTGATGGGATCGGGCTTGCCCACCGCGGCCGACTCGGCCACCGCCGGGTGCTCCAATAGCGCCGACTCGATCTCGAACGGGCCCACCAGGTGTCCAGCGGTGTTGATGACATCATCATCCCGGCCCACGAACCAGTAGTAGCCGTCGGCGTCGATGCTGGAGCGGTCGCCCGACAGGTACCAGCCGTTCTTGAACTTGCCGTCGTAGGTCTCCTTGTTGTTCCAGTAGGCCCGCATCATGGAGGGCCAGCCAGGCTTGAAGGCTATCAAACCGACGGTGCCGGGCTTGTCCACCGGCTCGAAGGTCTTGGGGTTGACCACCGTGGCGGTGATGCCGGGAAAGGGCTTACCCATGGAGCCGGGCTTGATCTTCATCCCGGGGTAGTTGGATATCATGATCGAACCGGTCTCGGTCTGCCAGAAGTTGTCGTGAAATGGTTTTCCGAAGGCCTTTTCGGACCAGATCACGGCTTCGGCATTCAGCGGCTCGCCCACGCTGGCCAGGTGACGCAGCGAGGAAAGGTTGCATTTGTTGACCGGATCCATGCCCTCCTTCATTAAAAGACGGATGGCGGTGGGGGCCGAGTACCACATGGTGACCTTCATCTTCTCGATGAAGGCGTACCAGTTCTGGGCGCTGAAGCCCGAATCCAGCACCACCTGGGTGATGCCGTTGGACCAGGGACCGATGATGCCGTACGAGGTCCCGGTCACCCAGCCGGGATCAGCGGTGCACCAGTAGATATCGTCGGCTTTAAGGTCCAGCACCCACTTAGCGGTGATATACTGGGCGACCAGCGAGTTGTGGACGTGCTGGGCCCCCTTGGGCTTTCCGGTGGTGCCGGAGGTGTAATGCAATACCGACGGGGTCTCGCGCTCAACCTTGCAGATATCGAACTTCTCCACCCGGGGCAATTTTTCCATGGCAAAAGCGGCTTCGCCGGCATTCAGGGGCTTGTCGTCAGCGTTAACTATTATGATGGTGGTCAGCTCCGGCAGGTTTTTGCGGATCCGGCGAACTTTTCCCAGATGTTTTCTGGTGGTCAGCACCGCCTTGGTCTTGGCGTCGTCTAATCTGGTGAACAGCGCCTCCTCGCCGAAGGCCGAGAACAGCGGCTGGGCGATGCCGCCCATCTTTAAGATGCCCAGAAAACAGATGTAGAGCTCGGGAATCTTGTCCATGAACAGGCAGACCCGGTCGCCCGGCTTGATCCCTTGGTCCTGGAGAAATTTGGCGGTGGTGTTGCTGTAAGCCCGGACGTCCTCGTGGGTGTACTTCTTGACCTCGCCGGTAAAGCCTTCCCAGATCAGGGCCAGCTTGGCGCCCAGGCCCTTTTGGCAGATCCGGTCGCTGCAGTAATAACCGATGTTATACTGGCCGTCCTGGCCGTACTCCAGCTCCTGTTCCGAAAGTTTCCAGTCGAAATTCTTGTAACGATCCTCGTAGGAACCGATGTTGCTCATCCCGTTATCTCCCAGGTTAATATTTTTTATTACCTTGTACAATTTAAGAAACCAACCACAGAACCACGGAAAGAAACGAAAAACGGAATAACTACGACAGCTGTTTATGGTGGACCGGGATATATTATTCCGAAATTTCAGTGTTTCCGTGGCAAGGTTCGCTTTAAATTGTAGTTTCAATTATTACATAGGCTATGGCGTATTCCCGGGTGCCGGAAGCGGAGACATGGACGGAGCAGAGGTCTCCGTCAGGAAGCATTTCCAGCAGCCAGCCGGAGAGGCTGACCCGGTTGTTTTTTGATATCTGGATGTCGTGCCACAACGCCCCCCGGCTCAAGCCGCAACCCAGGGCTTTTAAAACCGATTCCTTGATGGCGAACAGCGAAGCGTAGAACCGGTCCCGGTTTGCCTTCGGCGCCCGGGACAGCTCTTCGGGCGAAAATACCTGGGATAAGAATCCCTCTTTGTCCTTCAGCTTTTTGAACCGGTCCGACGCCACGATATCGGCCCCTATGCCAAGAACCATCTTACTTAAATCCTAAGCACGAAATACGAAATTCTAAACAATAATATTAACTTTCTAATGCTCAAAACAGTTTTGTGTTTTGTGTTTCGATATTATGGTTTGTCCTGCAATAGCGGGATCCCGCCAACCTGCTTGCCCCGCCACGCCCCGCCAAAGGCGAGGCTCTGGCTTGCAGCGGGGCCATGGGTTGTGGCGGTGGTCCGCCATAGTAGAAACGAAGGAGGGCGGCGGTGATTTAGTATTTCGAAATTAGTATTTGGAAATTATTTTTCTGCTCCGTGAATGGCTGTAATCGGAAAAGTATAGCATCTATGAATTTCAAAGTCAACGCCCTATACGGTTACGGTGGCCTATAGATTTCCGCCCAAGGAACGGATAGCAGTATGGGTTAAACAGCCAGAATTATTCAACTAGGTTACAGTCGCCGGCGGGAAATAAGTGTCGAAGTCAGGATAAACTTTAATTATATCAAAATAACAGTTTTAATGCAATAATATAAGACAAAAAACGCCCCGGTTTCTCGGGGCGTTTGGAACTTGAGCCTGTTGGTGTAAAACAAGCTTTATCCTTTATAAAATCAATTGACTACATCCTGCATAAAATCGAAAGGATCAAATTGACATGATTTTGTCGGTTTGCAAAAAATAGTGAGCAATGAAATCACTATTGTTCAGTGTTTATGCTGTTCTTCCATTGTAACCTATTACTTAGACGCTTTTTTCAGGTTATACACTCCAATCCGGATTAATTCAATTGTTTTTTCAGCAGGCTTGACAGCCCTAATCCAATTTTGATACAATGGAAACAATAATAAACACTTAATTGAGGACAAAATGGAAAACACACCCCATCCCCAGCAGGTAAATATCGAGATCAACGAAAAAGAGGCCGAGGGCATTTATTCCAACCTGGCCTTCATCTCCCACTCCCCTTCCGAATTCGTGCTGGATTTCGCCCGGCTGCTGCCCGGGATCCCCAAGGCCAAGGTTTACGCCAGGATCGTGACCACCCCCCAGCACGTTAAATCATTCATGGGCGCATTGGAGGAGAACATCAGGAAATACGAGACCCAGTTCGGGGCCATCAAGACCTTTGCCTCCGAAGGCAAGGAGATCGGCTTCAAGGTCGGGGATAAATCTTAAGACTGCTGATTTAATTCAGACATGATTTACGTGATTTCTTAATTTTTCTGTTGTGACAGAAAAAACCGCCCGATATTAAATCGGGCGGTTTTTTATTTTGAAGCGGGTGGTAGGGACCTCTGCCGGCAGCTCGACTATATCCCCAGCGAGCCTACTTCGCCGTAGTAGACATGCATATGACAGCAAACTACGAAGGCTGAACGGCGGATCGTCCGACGCCATAGGCGCCACTATGAATGACCTGCTATGGCCGACGGCCTCCACCGCCGCCTTACATCGAAGCCCTTCTGCCCGCCATAGGCGGACTACTGTCCACTATCCAGTAAATTATGGTGCTGGCGGAGAACCTTTGTTGGTATAGTTAAGAAATAGATTGGAGCGGGTGATGGGAATCGAACCCACAATATTCAGCTTGGGAAGCTGACGTTCTACCACTGAACTACACCCGCGACAATACGATTTTACAAAATTGGGAACGATTTGTCAATCCTTTGCCGGGCTGGGAACAAAAGCCGGGTACCTACGAAGATAACCGCTGAAACACGAATTTTAAAAACACTGAATAATTTTCGTTATTCCCAATTTCATTCCGTGTTCTGTTTCCGTGGTAAAAGGTACTTTGGTGTAAGGTTTCTACTGCTTCAGAAGTTCTTCGATCTCTTTGATCAAAAGCAGGTCCATGTTTTGGCGGTAGCCTATATGGCGGTATCTGATGATGCCGTTCTTGTCTATCACAAAAGTTGTGGGAATCCCTGTCACCTGATAAATCTTATCAATGCCGTTGCCCATCATCCCGCCCAGCAAAACCGGAAACCCATAACCCTTTTGGTCCCAGAACGATCTGACCATGTCCTTTTTGTCGGTTCCCTCAAGGTTCACTGCGAAGAATAAGACCTCTTTGCCTTGGCTGGATAAAAACGCCTTATCCACTAACGGAAGACCCATCTTGCAGGGCTGGCACCAGGTAGCCCAAAAGTCCAGTGCCACCACCTTTCCCCGATGATCCGAAAGTTTGTGTATCGTGCCGTCCAGGCCAGGCAGGCTGAATTCCGGGGCCGGGCGCCCCACTATTTGGGAAGCCGAGGCGGAATCGGCTTTGATCTCCTGCTCGATCTTTTTATTCCTGGCTTTGGCCAAAAGATCTTCCATGTCCCGTTGGCTTTTATATCTGGCCAGATAGACTGTTTCAAAATCTGTTTTGGCCTTCTGAGGCTCTTCCACCTGTCCGGCCAGACAATCGGCCAAATGGTTCAGGGCTGAGTCAAGCTGTCCGGTTTGATAATAAGCCATGCTAAGATGATGTTCAATGGTCGGTTCCGGAATGTAATTAAAGGCCTCCGTTAATTGTTTTAAAGCCTTGGGAAACTCGCCTTTCTGATAAAATATCCAGCCGTAAGTGTCCAGATAATTGCCTATGGTCTGTTTCTTGGCGATTTCCCACCGTTTCTTGCTCATGTCCCAGGGCGCGGTTTTGAACTCTTCCCTGGCCAGTTCCATCGATCTTTGGGAGTAGGCCGCGGCCGCATCCAACTCCGTTTTATTCTTGGCCAATTCGTAGGCCAGGTTGTTCAGCAGGTTGTGATCCCTGGGATCAATCTCCAGGGCGGCCTTAAAGGCCTGAGCCATCTCGGGAACTTGTCCCAGTTGGGAATAGTTCTGGGCAATTATGACATACAAACCCTTTTGGACATTCTTATCCAGCCAGGAGTTATTGGCTAAGAATCCCTGGGCCAGGTCGGTCCTTTTGTTGAGATCGTTTTCGGCCTCCAACTGCTCCGACATTTTTATCAGCTTATGCTGGCGGTTAAACCAAATCATGGAAGAACCGATAGCCGCCACCAGGCTAACCGCCATCAGCAGTTTCAGTAAAAACGGTACTTGTTTCACGGTTGCTCCTTATCTTTGGAAACGAATATTTACGATTACCACTGAATCACGGAACGTCTGAAACACTGAAATTATTAAATCAGGGGTTTTCCGTGCTTCCCGAATTCTGGGCGTGTCTCTGTGGTAAAGTCCTTCCTTTTTACTTCGCTGCCTTGAACTCCTTGGCCGCCCGGATGAACTCCCGGAAAAGCGGGTGAGCCCTCAGGGGACGGGACTTGAACTCGGGATGGAACTGGCAGCCCACGAACCAGGGATGGCCTTCGGCCTCCATCATCTCCATCAGCAGGCCGTCCGGGGATTTACCGGAGAAGACGATGCCCTGCTGCTCCAGCCGGCCCAGATAGTCGTTGTTGACCTCGTAGCGGTGGCGGTGGCGCTCGGAAATATCCTCCTGGCCATAGGCCGCAAAGGCCTTGGTGCCTGGCTTGAGCCGGCAGGGATAGGCGCCCAACCTCATGGTGCCTCCCAGGTTCTTCACCTGGCGCTGTTCCGGCAGAAAATCGATCACCAGGTCCTGGCAGTTCTTGTCAAATTCGGTGGAATTGGCCCCGCGCAGGCCGCAGAGGTTCCTGGCCGCCTCGATCACCGCCACCTGCATCCCCAGGCAGATACCGAAATAGGGCACCTTGTTCTCCCGGGCGTACTTAGCGCAGAGGATCTTACCCTCCACCCCCCGCTCGCCGAAACCGGGACAGACCAAAATGCCCTGGCAGTTCTTGAGCCGTTCTTTCAAATTTTCCGGGTTCAGGGCTTCGGTGTCTATCCAGGCCAAGTAAACCTTGACCTGGTTGTGGATGCCGCCGTGGAGCAGGGATTCCATGATGCTCTTATAGGCGTCGTGCAAGTCCACATATTTGCCGCAGATGCCGATGGTGATCTCGCCCTGGGGGTTTTTGAGGTTCTTCAGCATGTTCAGCCACTCGGTGATGTCGGGCTTGTGAAAGCCCACCCCCAGCTTGTGAGCCACGATCTCGTCCAGGCCGTCCTGATGAAAGCGTTCTGGTATCTCGTAGATGCTCTCCACGTCTATGGCCTCGATCACTTCTTCGGCGGTAACGTTGCAGAATAGGCCTATCTTTTCCTTGATGTCCTTGTCCAGCGGCTTTTCCGAGCGGCAGATGATGATGTCGGGCTGGATGCCGATCTCCCGCAGCTTGTTGACCGAATGCTGGGTGGGCTTGGTCTTGAGTTCGCCCGAGGCGGGGATGTATGGTACCAGAGTCAGATGGATGTAACAGCAGTTCTCTCTTCCCGCCTCCAGCCGGAACTGGCGGATGGCTTCTAAAAAAGGCAGGCCTTCGATGTCGCCCACCGTGCCGCCGATCTCGGTAATCAGCACGTCCACGTCGGATGAGTCGGCTAGCTTCAGGATCCGGGCCTTGATCTCGTTGGTGACATGGGGCACCACCTGCACCGTCTTGCCCAGGTAATCTCCCCGCCGCTCCTTGGAGATGACCGCCTCGTATGTCTGGCCAGCGGTTAAATTGTTCTCCCGCTTCAAGGGCCGGTCGATGAACCTTTCGTAGTGCCCCAGGTCCAGGTCGGTCTCGGCCCCGTCGTCGGTGACGAAAACCTCGCCATGCTGGAAGGGGCTCATAGTGCCGGGATCCACGTTCAAATAGGGATCGAACTTTTGGATGTTGACCTTAAGCCCCCGAGCCTTTAAAAGGTAGCCCAGCGAGGCCGAGGCGATGCCCTTGCCCAGCGAGCTGACCACTCCCCCGGTGACGAAGATGAACTTGACCTTGCGCTTCATATATCTCCGATCTAATTCTTTTAACCTTTAAGTCATTCCCGTGCCACGCCCCGCCGAAGGCGAGGCTCCCCCGCTTTCTTCGGGGTAAACGCTTTTAGCGGGGCCGGGGGAAAACGAGAATCCAGAATAGTATTAGCCACCAAGCATGCCCTGCTTGCACCCCTCCGCCGTAGGAGTGAGCAACGTCAAAGGGACGTCAAGCACTAAATTGTTATGCTTAAAATAGAGGATATAGTCTACCACAAAAAGCAAGTTTACCTTAAAATAAAAATTATGTCAAATGAAATATTGTTTCCCGGAAATATTGTTTCCCAATATATTGAAATACAAAAAACCCAAAGCATTCGCTTTGGGTTTTACCGTGAGCTTAAAAAGAGGAAATTACTTTGCCATCTGATATTTAACTATGGCGGTATTGCCCCCTGAACCAATTATAGCAAAATAAGTCCAGACGCTAAATGGTTCATCTGTGTTACATATTTATTTATTCCAGGATGTGCTGTTGTATTTTCTGCTTTAATCAATTGTCCTGCTTATCTTCATTTCCTGCAAGTTTATATTCAAATTTAAGTTCACTATTGTCCGGTTGTTATGGAAAATGGTGTTTTTCGTGGTATAAGTCCTTGCGAATCAATGGGTGATTTTTGAGCCTGAATTCAAATCGATTACATGATGAAACCTCTAAGACCATTGCCCCATCTGCATTCTACAATTTTCTTGTAAAAACAACCGGACACCACTGATTTGAGTTCATTGTAAAAAAGCAGGGCTGGTGCCCTCACTGAAAAACGGCTTTCATACTTGACCGTAGCGCGATTATTTTATGCAACGGATATTTTCAGTGGCCTGAAAATCGTAAATGATGCTTTTTACAGGGGACTCATATTTAAATTATTTTTTGCCGCATTTGGATATGTTGATGTAATTGCAAATGATTTAAATCCCTTGATTTTCTATGCCCTCAGATGTTATGAAACCTGATATTCGCCTGAAAAACAGGGCAAATCAGATAAAAGAATAATGAAGATTCATCATCGGGGATCCCTGAGTACAAAAGCCGTTGGTTTTCACCAACGGCTTTTGTAGATCAAGTTTTCATTAGCAGAGACTATCCCTGAAAATATCCTATTACAGGTCGGGCATTGCTTTCTTGCTGGTGACCACACCCCAGATCAGTCCGGCCGAGAGCAAGGCCACTACCAACCAGCCCCAGCCCCCCAGTTGCTGGTACTTGACGATGATCGGGGCCGCGATCAGGCTGACTATGTTGACCACTTTGATCATTGGGTTCAGGGCCGGGCCGGCCGTATCCTTAAGCGGATCTCCCACGGTGTCGCCCACCACCCCGGCCTTGTGGCGCTCCGAGCCTTTGCCGGTATTGGCCGCCATGTCCCGCGGCTCGTCCTCGATGGACTTCTTGGCGTTGTCCCAGGCCCCGCCGGCGTTGGACATGAACACCGCCAGCATCATGCCGGAAAGGATGACCCCGGCCAAAAACCCGCCCAGGGCTTCCACCTGCAGGATCATTCCCACCAAAAGCGGCAGCACTACGGAAATTGTGGCCAGGGGAATAAGCTCCTTCTGGGCCGAAGCGGTGGAGATGCCCACCACCCTGGCGTAATCCGGCTTGACCGTTCCCTCCATGATGCCCGGAATCCGGAACTGGCGGCGCACTTCTTCCACGATCTGGGCGGCCGCCCGGCTGACCGCCCTGATGGACAGCGAGCTGAACAGCCAGGGCAGGGCCCCGCCCAACAGGAATCCGATGAAGACCTTGGTCTTGGAGATGTCGATGCCGGACATGACCTCGGACAGGCCCAGTCGTTCCTGGACCAGCCCCACATCGGTGATGAATGAGGCGAACAGGCTGACGGCCGCGATCACCGCCGAGGCGATGGCCACTCCCTTGGTGATGGCCTTGGTGGTGTTGCCCACCGCATCCAGATCGGCCATCACCTGGCGGGCCTGCTTGGTCTGTTCGTCGTGCAGATCGTGCCAGGACATCTCCCCGATGCCGTTGGCGTTGTCGGAGATGGGCCCGAATGAATCCATGGCCACGTTATTGCCGGTGTGGGACAGCATGCCGATGCCGATCATGGCCACGCCGTAGAGCACATAGATGGCCGGGGATCCCTGGTAAAGCACCAAGGCAAAGATGAAGCTGACGGCGATGACCACCAGCGCCCAGACGCTTGATTCCATGCCCACCGAAAGCCCGGAGAGAATGGTGGTGGCCGGGCCGGTCTTGGCGGCCTTCACTATTTCCTTCACCGGGCTCTTGCGGGTGGAGGTGAAATAAGAGGTTAATGGATTGAAGACCACGGCCAGGGCCACCCCGATGGCGGTCAGCATGGCCAGGCGCCAGTCGCCGGCGTAGGCCACGGCCACCCAGAAGGAGAAGGCCACGGTGTTGACGCTGGAGACCTCGTAGGACCGGAACATGGCCTCTTCGGCATCATGGGCCCGTAAAAACTTGATGGGGAATTTTTCCCAGATGGGAACGGCGAAGGTCCCCAAAATGGAGCTGATGACGCCGATGCCCCGGATGATCAGGGGATAGACTATCCACTTCAGGCTGTGCGAGGGATCCAGGGCCACCAATGCCAAACCCAATATCAGGGCCGAGACGATGGTAACCTCGTAGCTTTCGAAGATGTCGGCCGCCATGCCGGCGCAGTCGCCCACGTTGTCGCCCACCAGGTCGGCCACCACCGCGGCATTGCGGGGATCGTCCTCGGGGATGTCCTTTTCCACCTTGCCCACCAGATCGGCCCCCACATCGGCGGCCTTGGTGTAGATCCCGCCGCCCACCCTCATGAACAGGGCCAGCAGGGTACCGCCCAGTCCGAAGCCCAGCAGGGCGTCCGGGGCGGCGGTGCCGAAGACCACGAAGATCACGGTGCCGCCTAAAAGGCCCAGCCCGTCGGTCAGCATCCCGGTGACGGTACCGGCATAATAGGAGATCGACAGCGCTTCGTTAAAGCCCCTTTGGGCCGCGGCCGCCGAGCGGACATTGGCCTGGATGGCCATCCTCATCCCCAGCTGGCCTACCAGCAGGGAAAAAGTGGCCCCCATGATAAAGGCTATGGTCCGGCCGAAGGCCACCACCGTCCGGGCACTTTCCGGGCCGAACTCGGCTATGGCCTCGCGGCTGGGCGGGACCACGTAAACGCTGAGGAACAGGACCACCGTCAGCAGGCCAATGGCCGGCAGGATGGTCTTTAACTGCTGTTTCAAATATCCGTCGGCGCCGACCCGGATGGCGTTCCAGACTTCCTGCATCTTGGCCGAGCCCTTATCCTTGGCCATCACATTATTCTTGAGCAGCCAGGCGTAAACCAGGCTGATCACGGCGGTGATCAAAACGCAGACTATCGAGATCTGCTCAAAGCCGTTGAGCCCGTGTTTGGCCAGTCCTAGAAGGTTCATAGACTCTCCTCTGTTGGTTGATGGATGGATGATCGCTTGAAAACTATTTAACTGCAATTGACCCATAAATTTTGTATGTTAACATATAATCGCCGAATATGTCAATGCCGAATATAATTTTTGTGGTAATTTTTGTTTGCATATTTGGGCATTTAAATTCCTTGACCATTAGCTTTAAAAAGCGGCTGGTTTCAGCCGCTTTTTAAAGGGCTATGAAATATCCCATGGACCCAGTCCCAATGATCCGTAATCCGTGGCCCGTGATCAGATCAATACATTCCCCACTAACTCCTCCTGGCTGCGGCAGGAGATCAGCGGCAGGGCCGGCAGCGATCTGATGAAGGTCTTGCCGTACTCGGTGTTGATGATCCGGCTGTCGGCCACTATCACCAGGCCTTTGTCGGTCTGGCTGCGGATCAAACGTCCGAAGCCCTGGCGGAAGCGGATCACCGCCTCGGGCAGCAGGTACTGGTGGAACGAACTGTTCCCGTTCTGCTCAATCACCTGACAGCGGGCTTCCACCAGGGGATCGGTAGGGACGGAAAACGGCAGTTTGGAGATCACCAGCAATTCCAGGGCCTGGCCCGGCAGGTCCACCCCTTCCCAAAAACTGTTGGCGCCGAAGATCACCGTCTCCCGGTTACTTAAGGACTGTTCTATCAGCTGCGAAGGATGGCCGTCTATGCCCTGGGCCAGGATGTTGGCCCGGCCCGATTCCAGCAGACTCTGGTAACTGCGGTTCAAAAGGTCGAACGAGGTGAACAGCACCAGCCCACCGGTCTGGTGGCGGGCCAGCACCTGCTGCAGGAGGTCGATGAAACTCTGGTTGAACTGCGGGGTTTTGGGCGAGGGCAGATATTGGGGAACCAGCAGGACCGCCTGTTTCCGGAAATCGAAGGGCGAGGCCAGCAGCAGCTGAACGATCCTGTCCTGGTCAAAAGACATCAACCCCACCCGGCTCTTGAAGAAATCAAAATTTCCCTCCACCGTCAGGGTGGCCGAGGTAAAGACGGCGGTTTTTAGCTCGGGGTACAATTGTTCATTGAGCACCGCTCCCGCCTCCAGCGGCCCGGCCACCAGCCGCAGGCCGTTGTAGTTGCCGCCGGGCTCAGCCCAAAAGACGTAGCCCCGGTCATCGGCCGAGAGCAGCCGTCCCAGGGTGTTTCCCAAAGTCTGGCATTCCAGCGCCCGCTTGCCCAGTTCCTCCAGGAAAAGATCCTGCTCCTGTTTCTGGCCCGAGGGGAAATGCCCTAGGGCCTCCTTGAATTTTTCCAGGCGGGCGGCCAAGTCAAGCAGCATGTCCACCAGGCCCTGGCCCTCGGTCAGGATCTGCTGCTGGAAAGAATCTCCCGACAGGTAGCGCTTTTTCTCCTGCAGTTTTTTAGCGTCCCCCAGGTTGAACTTGAAGGCCAAAAACTTTTCCCCGGCCTTGCCGGTCTCCAAGGTCTGTCCGGCCAGGTCCAGCGCGGTGCGCTGCAGGGTCTGGGACATGGCGTTGTCCGAGCCGGATTTTTGGATCCAGCGGGAAACCAGCATCAACATTCCGCTTTCACTGGGCCGCTTGGCATACAGGCCCTGCATCAGGCGGGTCAGATCCCAGCGGCTGAAGCCGAAACCCAGCAGATCGGTGGCCACCCGTTCTATATTATGGGCCTCGTCGATCACCAGGCGCTGGTACTCCGGCAGGATCCGGCTCTGGGACGACAGGTCGGAGAACAGCAGGGAATGGTTGACCACCACGATCTGCGATTCCTCGGCCCGCCTCCGGGCCAGGCGCAGGAAGCATTTGTTGAAAAGCTGGCAGTGGTTGTTCTGGCAGTTCATGACATCGGAGCAGACCTTGCCCCACAGGGCCGGGGCCCGGGCCGGGTTGAACCCGCCGTGCTCGGCGATGTCCCCGGTCTTGGTTTTTTGCGACCAGGGTAAAAGGATCAATGCCTCCTCCCGCTCCTCGGGATTCAAAAATAATTCGGGATGGAAACTTACCTCCTGCCAGCGCCTTAAGCACAGGTAATTGCTGCGCCCCTTCAGCAGGGCGGCCTCAAAGTGCCCGATGGCCCGCCGCAACAGCGGGATGTCCTTGTAAAAAAGCTGCTCCTGCAGGTTCTTGGTGTGGGTGGAGATGATAACCCTTTGGCTTTTTTGACGGGACCAGATCACCGCCGGAATCAAATAAGCCAGACTTTTGCCGGTGCCGGCACCGGCCTCGGCCAGCAGCAGATGCTCGTCCTCCAAAGCATCCATCACCGCCGCCGCCATCTTTTCCTGCACCGGGCGCTCTTCGTAATTGTCTTTTAAGATTTCAGATAATTTTCCCCCGCTGCCCCAGACCCGCTTGAGATCGGAAGTAATTTTATCATTTTTCGGCTCCGGCTCCTCATCGTATCTGGCCCGGGGCTCGGCTACGGCTGGCGGGCCCTCCTGGGCCGCCGCTCTGGCTTGGGCGATCAGTTCCCGGTGCCCCGGCAGGGCCAGGTGCGACATTTTTTCCAATAACGGAAGCTCCAATCCCGGCAGCATTTGGTGTAGTTTCACAAAGAGGTGTCCGGTGGCCAGGGCATCGTCGTATGCCCGGTGTGAACGCCCGGTCTCGATCCGGAAATACCGGCAGAGGTTGTCCTTGCTGTGGCTCTTGTTCCGGGGCAGCAAGCAGCGGGAAAGGGTTAAAGTGTCCCAAACGGTGTTCCTGACCCCGGCCTCGGTCCCAGCCCGTAAGAACAACAGGTCAAACCGGCTGTTATGGAACACCAGCGCCGAGTCCCCAATGAACTCCAGGAACTGGGGCAGGGCCTCGGACAACACCGGCGCGCCGTCAACCTCGCCCTGGGTGATGCCTGTCAGGCGCCGGATGAAGAACGACAGTTCGCGCTGGGGATTGACCAGGGCCTTGAAGCTCTGCTCCGGCCGCCCGTCCAGGAACCTGACGGCCCCGATCTCGATGATCTCGTCCCGCTCCCGGTTAAGGCCGGTGGTCTCCAGGTCGACTGCTATAAAGGCGAGGGGCTGCGCTTCCTCCCTCGCCTCGGCATGTTCTGCGATATGTTCTTTTTTCTTCTTCGGCATTATTTTTAAAGAGTTAAAATGGTAACAGTTGCGCAATGACGAAATATGTGATAGAGGGATAAAAACAAAAGGAGGTGCAAGCATGATTACCATTGCCGGGGATATTCATCTAAGGAGCTGTAACGAAATAATATGACTATTATAGATTTGGCAAAATAGTGTAATTCCAATCACCAGGGAACTTGTGTGGTTTTAGGTTTATCCTGGATAGTTGCTCATCTGTCAGCTTGATGCCCTTGGGGTACTTTTTA
>JACQXR010000099.1 GCA_016208585.1 candidate division TA06 bacterium
CGCCAGGCTTCCTGGAACTTTTTTGGCTTCCTCTTGCTTCATTGATCGTAGTTCCTTTACATATTGAAAGCTATTATCTTACCATCACCAGCGAAAAACCGCAACCGTGGGTGTACGCTTTTATTGCAAAGTTAGCAATTAGATATAAGCAAAAAGATAGGGGACCTACTATCCGAAGCTGATATGTATAATAATCTAGGGCTTAGCTATCAATTAGAGGGAGACTGGGATAAGGCCTTGGAATATCAAAAGAAAGCTTTAAGTATGTATGAAAAGATGAAGAACAAGTATAAAATTCCTTTTTCATACACAAACTTAGGAAAGATTTATTTTCTCAAAGGGGACCACAGTTTGGCTAAAGAATATTATCAAAAAGGAATAGAAATCGTCGAGGAGAGAAAAATTACTGGAATATTACCTGAGCTTTACTACGGCTTAGGAGAACTTTCCCTTCGGCTTAATGATTTAGAGAAGGCTTTAATTCTAGCCAAGAAAGCCCTTGAATGTGCTTCCAAGGAAGAAGATAAACTACAAATAGGCTGTGCTAATAGGCTACTAGGGATAATTTGCCGAGAGGAGAGAAAATGGCAAGAGGCGCAGAAGTGGTTAGAGGAGAGTATTGCTATTTTCGAAAGATTAAGAGTTCCCTACGAACTTGGACAGGGTTACTTAGAAATTGGTCGCTTGGAAAGAGATAGAGGTAATATTCAACTAAGCCAAGATTTCTTTAAACGCGCCAGAGAAATTTTCGAAAAGTTAGGGGCCAAAAAGGATTTAGAAAAGATAAATAAAGAATTAAAATAAAAGGGTCCGTTTTCCAAACACTTACAACGGACCCTTTCGTATAGAACCTTCTTAATCCTTTATTGGGTCTCCTATATACCAAGCACTTCATTTAGCGCTACCTCAAGCGCATGTGTAGCACCCAATGCTTGTGCAGCAGCGGCACGGAGCGTTCCAGTCACTTCGCCTTTCAGTGTCGTAAGTGTTGTTTTAGTAACGCTTACGTCATCTTTCAGTGCTCGAAGATAGTCAATTAGGGAACTACTGGACAAGCCGAGCCTACCAATCGCCTCACACCAACTTCTTAAACCCTCAGCCTTCGATTTAACCAAATCCAGTACCAGTTCCGTACTCTGGGGATACCCCGCCCTTGCTAGGCCAAGCGCGGCCCCTGGCATAATGCTAATCCGGTTTTGTACCACTTCGCATATACGAGCCACTACAATGGGATTAGAACCATACGCAACAATTGTAGCCGCCGTCTGTTCTAAAAAAGTCGACTGCGCAGATGTGATCTCATCAGGGGTTTTGGTTTCCATCGTCCCCCACGCCGGCTAAAGGAACTGCAGCCTTTAATAGACAGCACATTTGATGCCCTTCAAAGGGCCAGGCTTTTGCCGACCGAGGGGTATCTGCAAATGGCTTCAGAGTGGAATAATCTGGTTATAAAGCTAAAACCCGATTTCGCCCGCCGCCGCGATCCATTGCGGGCATTGCCTTCCAGTGGTTGGGGTTTCGATACGACCGGCGTGGAAAAATCGAAACTATCGAACGACCCTGATGCGTATATCATGCGGGATAAAACGACCAAGAAGCTCATGATTAAACGAAAAGGCGAGACCGAGTTTAAGCCGATGGAAGAGGTCAATTATCCTGCCGTTCCAATAATGAAAATCAAACTGCTCAGATTTTACTTGACAAACATTATCTTTTTATGTTATCTTTAAACTGGATCTAAAGTTGGTTTTGGCTTTAGCAATCTTTTCCATTTAATAAATGTTTATGGCCATCAAGGACAAGACATATCTAACTCTGATAATAGTACCGCATCAAAGCGACCGGACCGTCACTTTAAGACTGCCGACCTGGCTAGCCAAGACCCTGGCGGCTTGCGTTGTCTTCATGCTATTAGGCCTGGTTGGGGTGACCACTGGCTATGTCGGCAAATTCGTGGACGCCTCCCTGTTGCAGACCCTGAAGTTGGAAAACAGGATCTTAAGGGATAAAATTTCGGAATTCGGAACCACGCTGGACGGCCTGCAGGGACAGATCAACGATTTCGTCAATTTCGATTCCAAGGTGCGGATGATGTCTGGCCTGCCTCCCATCGATCCCGACGTCCGGCGAGTGGGCGTGGGCGGTTTTACCCCGGCCCCGTTGCCCGATGGAATTACCCCCGGCACAGCCGCCAGTCTGCAAACGGTGCAGCAGGATTTGGAAAAGTTAGACCGCGAGGCCAGGTTACAACTGGAAAGTTTTGAAGCCATAGTCTCGGCCTTGAATGAAAAACAGGAGATGTGGGACCATCTGCCGTCCATCCAGCCCACTCCTGGCTGGATCATCAGCGCTTTCGGAGTGCGGCGCGATCCTTTAGCGGGAGACCTGCGGATGCACGAGGGAATAGATATCGCCGGCCCCGACGGCGCCATCATTGCTGCTCCGGCCGCCGGAACGGTTAAGTTCGTGGGCTATCGCAACAATTACGGGCTTTGCTTGGAGTTGGACCACGGATACGGGATCACCACCAGATATGCCCATTGTTCCATGGTCAAAGTATCGGTGGGCCAAAAAGTGAACCGGGGACAGGTAGTGGCCCTGGTGGGGCAAACCGGCCGGGTGACCGGACCCCATCTGCATTACGAAGTGAGCGTGAACGGCCAGCCGAAAGACCCAACCACTTATATCCTGTCCGCTCGGATGTTCTAATCCAGCCTCTAACAAGTATTTTTTCCCAGTTCATTTTATGTTATAATGGACTGGGTTTTTTCTTGAATGGGGGTACATTGCTACAGAGCCTACGGAGTTAAAATAAACCAAATAAGGATATTTGATGAAGATTCCGTACTTATCAATATTTTTTGTTTTTATCAGCCTGACAACGGTTTTGACCCAGAACAACTCCGGCCCGGTCTCCATCCTGGCGGTGGGGGACGTGATGACGGGCGGGAGCATGGCTTCCTGGGTCAACGACAGCGGGGTCAATTATCCCTTTGCCAATACCCGGTCTTTGATCCGGCAGGCCGATATCGCCATCTGCAACTTAGAAGCGCCTTACGGCGTCAAGGGAAAAGCCTTCAAAAAGAAGTTCGTCTTCCTGGTCCCGCCCCGGCTCGCCGCCGGAATAAAAAACGCGGGTTTTGATGCGGTGGCTCTGGCCAACAACCACATGATGGACTATGGCCCGGAGCCGCTCAAAGTAACTTTGGCACTGCTGGATTCCCTGGGCATAGCCCATAGCGGAGCGGGGATGAATCTGGCCGATGCTCGTAAACCAGCGGTGGTGGAGCGCCGGGGGATCAAAATCGCTTTCCTGTCATATTCCCGGGTCCACCCCGTGCAGTTTTGGGCCTCCACGAAAAAGCCCGGCACCGCCCCGGCCTATGAAAACCAAATAAAAGAGGATATCAAAAGGTCCCAAGAACTGGCGGACATTGTGGTCGTTTCGTTTCACTGGGGAGCCGAACTGATGGAAACGCCAAAGCAGTACCAAAAAGACCTGGCCCATCTGTGTATAGATAACGGGGCGGATATGGTGCTGGGGCATCATCCCCATATTCTACAGGGGCTGGAACTGTACCAGGGAAAACTGATCGCTTACAGTCTGGGCAACTTCGCCTTCGGGTCCCGCAGCCGGAAATGCACCGAGAGCGTGATCCTTAAAACGAACTTTGATTCAACCGGATTGAAACGGATAGAACTGATGCCTTTGTGCGTGGACAACAATAAAGTGTTCTTTAAGCCCACTCCTTTATCCGGACCGGAAGGGTTTGCTGTGTTGGAAAACCTGGCCCGGCTTTCAAAAGACCTGGGTTTTGTCTTTGAGCCAACAGACAGCACGGCGGTGGCGGAGTTTTAGGGAGGAGTTCATAGAATTCCGGTTACTATTCAGCCACAAAGTCAAATAAAAAATATTTCTTTTGCTCAATCCTGAAAATAACCCGAACTACTACCTCTGCCATCGCCGTTGGCCGCCAAATCGTGAATTGTAAATCGTTATTGGCCGCCGATTTCACCGGAATAAACAGGTCAAAATCGAAACCGGACACAGAAGTTGCGTAGAATAAATCCCCCCTTTGAGCTCCTGGACGCCGAAGCTTAAGCGTAGGTGGCTTGGTGTCCCTTCGGTTTACTCAGGGCATGCTTGGTGGCTGAATAGTAACGAATTCCGAAGTATTTATCCTGGCCGGTCAATCTTGACGCTGGCGGTTATATTTGCTATAATCACGGGTCAATTATGATGCAAAACGGATCATTTTGGATGCCGGCGGATGGCATCGGTTTGCATCTTTGATATCAGTTTGAGCCGGATGTAGTCGCGAGGGTGGCGGAACTGGCAGACGCGCCAGACTTAGGATCTGGTGCCGTAAAAGGCATGGGGGTTCAAATCCCCCCCTTCGCACCAAAAGCGTAACTATAATGTCATTCTGAAAAAACTTTCCGGTTTTGGCCCTCGAAGAATCCGGTCAACCTCAAAGAGATCCTTCGGACAGCCAATGATGGAGCCGGGCATTTCGATTAACTCAATGCACCGCTCAGGATGACACCGAATAATCATAAAGGAGACATTTTTGAAGGTCGAGTTGAAGGAGCCAAAGGTCTGGCAGCGCGTTTTTGAGATCGAGGTGCCGGGTGAGCAGGTCAAGGCCGCCATCGAAGAACTTTATCTGGATTACAGCCGCAATGCCAAGATCCCAGGATTCCGTCCGGGTAAGGTTCCCCGCACCGTGCTGGAGGCCCGTTTCGGCAAAGGGATAGAGGCCGAGGCCATCGAGCGGCTGGTGCCGGAGTCCTACGAAAAGGCCCTGGTGGAACACAAAATAGTGCCGGTAAACCGGGCCGAGATCTCGGACCTGGGCTTCACTCCCGACCGGAGCATCAAGTTCAAGGCCGCTTTTGAAGTGCTGCCCCAGGTTTCCATCAAGCAATACAAGGGCCTGCCGGCCGCTAAGCGTCTGCGCAAAATAACCGGCCAGGACGCGGACCGGGAAATAGAATATCTGCAGGGCCTGTATGCCGAATATAAGAAGAGCGCGAATCCGGCCAAAGAAGGCGACCGGCTGATGATAGATTTTGTGCCGGTGTCGGGCCTGGAGAACCCCGAAAGGGCCAGGGGCGAAAACTATCCGGTTGATCTGGGCATGCCTCGGGTTCTGTCGGAGTTCAATCAGAGCCTGATTGGCGCCCAGGCCGGGCAGGAAAAAGAGATCGCCGTAAAATACCCAGACGATTACCAGGGGACCGGATTGGCCGGCAAGAAAGCGGTGTTCAAGGTTACGGTCAAGGAAGTGCGGGAAAAGCTGCTGCCGGCCCTGGACGACGAATTCGCCAAAAAGGTCAGCGAGTACCAGACCCTGGCCGAACTGAAGGAGAAGATCAAGAACGGCCTGGAGGCCCGCTCCAACGCCGAGGCCGCCGAGGGGGTGAGGGTGCAGGTGCTGCAGAAGATGATTGAGGACAATCCGCTGGAACTCCCCCAGTCGCTGGTGGCCGGTGAACTGGACAAGATGGTGGCCGATGCCAAGGAACGCCATCAGCAGCAGTACAAACACCAGGACGGACACGAATGCCAGGAATGCCCCGATGACGCCAAGCTCAAAGAACAGTACCTTCCGATCGCCGAGTGGAAGATCAAAGAGGACCTGCTGATGGCCGAGGTGGCCAGACAGGAAAAGATAGAGGTGTCAGATGCCGAACTGGACGAGTCATTTGCCGACCTGGCCCGCTATTACCGTAAAACAACGGAGGAGATCAAGGCCACCTTCAGCGCCAACCAGGACCGGCTGGATGACCTGAAGGACCGGATCGCCGTCACCAAGGCCGGCAAGCTGGTGGCCGAGGCGGCCGCGGTCAAGGAAGAATTCATCTAGCGCAAGTTTCCTAGGGACCAAAGTAAATTATTTACCACGCTTGCGCCCCGCCGTTGGCGGGGCTTCAGCGCGCAGGCACGAAAAACACTAAAAGATTTTCCAACAACTTCATTCCCGCGAAGACGGGAACCAAAAGAGGAAAAATTATGAGCTTAGTCCCATTTGTAATCGAGCAGAGCGGCCGCGGCGAGCGGGCCTACGACATTTATTCCCGGCTTTTAAAGGACCGGATCATCTTCATCGGCTCGCCCATCGAAGACACTGTGGCCAACCTGATCATCGCCCAGCTGTTATTTCTGGAGGCCGAGGACCCGGAAAAGGACATCCAGTTCTACATCAATTCGCCGGGGGGCTCGGTCACTTCGGGCCTGGCCATCTACGACACCATCCAGTACATCAAAAGCGACGTGGTCACCATCTGCATGGGAATGGCCGCCAGCCTGGGCGCCCTGCTGTTGGCCGCCGGCGCCAAGGGCAAGCGCTTTGCCCTGCCCAATTCCAGGATCATGATCCACCAGCCGCTGGGCGGGGTGCAGGGCCAGGCCACCGACATCGATATCCACGCCAAGGAGATCCTGTTGATCCGCGAGAAACTCAACGGCATCCTGGCCAGCCACACCGGGCAATCGGCGGAGAGGATCGCTAAGGACACCGACCGCAATTTCTGGATGTCGTCCGACGAGGCCAAGGAATACGGGATCATTGATGACATCATGAAGACCCGGATCCACGCCTTAAAGAACGAAGAGAAAAAGTAGCCTGTTTCCAAACTTGAAAATGGCGCTTGTATTTAGTAAAATACAGATACTATGATATACCGAATATTAGAAAAACAGATACTTAAAGCGCTGCGGCCGGGCCGGGCGGTTTGTCTGCTGGGGGCCCGGCGCACCGGCAAAACGGTGCTGCTGCTGCGCATCAAAGGCTTGGTTAAAATCAAGGCCTTGCTTTTGCAGGGCGACAACCTGGAAGCAGCCGAGATCCTGGGCAGCCGAGGCTGGAAAAACTGCGCAGTTTGGTGAAGGGTTACGGCTGCCTGATGGTGGACGAGGCCCAGGCAGTGCCCAACATCGGGCCCAGTCTCAAGCTGCTGATAGACAACGAGCCGGGGCTGGCCGTGTTCATCACCGGTTCTTCCGCCTTTGACCTCAAGGGCAAGGTGGGCGAGCCGCTGGTGGGCCGCAGCCTGTATCTTCACCTGCATCCCATCTCCCAACTGGAGCTTACGGAAAGCGAGGATTATTTAACTGCGTCGCAAAGGCTGGAGAGCCGGCTGATATACGGGGCCTATCCCCAGGTGATTACAGCGGAAACCGAAAAGGAGAAACGCGAACAGTTGCAGTCCATCAGGGACGGATATCTGTTGAAAGACATTTTGACCCTGGACAACCTCAAAGACTCCCTGTTCGTATTCACTCTCTTAAGGCTGCTGGCTTTTCAGATCGGGCAGGATGTTTCCTTTGCCGAGCTGGCCTCTAACCTCAATGTTCACGCCAAGACCGTCCGGCGGTATCTGGAACTGCTGGAAAAAACGTTCGTGCTGTTTTCACACCAGGGCCACAGCCGCAATTTGCGCAAGGAATACGCCAAATCGCCCCGTTATTATTTTTGGGACAACGGGATCCGCAACGCGCTGATATCCAACTTCAACCCGCTTCATCTGCGGGATGACGCGGGGCGGCTGGGGGAAAATTACTGCATCAGCGAGAGGATAAAACGGAACGCTTACAAACAGCAGGCGGCCAACTATTATTTTTGGCGGACCTATGACCAAACAGAAATAGATTTGATTGAAGAACGCGGGGGGCGGCTGCACGGATACGAGTTCAAGTGGTCCTCCGCCAGGGCTAAAAAACCTTCGGAGTTTCTTTCCGTTTACAAGCACAGCGACTACAAGGTGGTCAACCGGAATAACTACCTGGATTTTATCGCCAAATAACTATCCGCGTCAAAAATTGTTTTCCGTCCTTTCCCTATGTTTTTTCACCCCAGCTTTTGCCTCTTGTGCAAATATTTAAGCAAGGCCTGGTCAAAAGGCTGGTCGGTCACCAGGGGCTGATAGTCTATCAGATGGCGGCGGCATTCCCGGCCCAGATAATCCGTTCTTTGTTTTAAAGCCGCCAGATATTTTTGCCTGATGTCGGACGGGCTTAGCTGCAGTTCCTGCCCGGTCTCCATGTCGGCGAAGACCGCTTCGGACTTGAAGGGGAAAGAGGCCTCGTCCGGGTCCAGCAGATGGAACACCAATACTTCATGCTTAAGGTGGCGGAAGTTTTTCAAGGAATTGATTATCTCGCCATCGTCGCCCCACAGGTCGGAGATCAGCACTAGCAGCCCCCGGCGCTTGAGATGGCCGGCCAGTTCCAGAAAGATCCTTTTATAACTGGTCTGGCCTTGGGGCCGGGCCTGGTTCAGTTCCTGCAAAATGGCGTGCCAGTGGGTGCGCCGGGAACGGGGCGGCAGATATTTCTGCAGCCGGCTGTTGAACAGGGCCAGGCCGGCCGCATCGTTCTGGGACAGCAGTAAAAACGAAAGGGCCGCGGCCAAGGAAGATCCGTACTCCAGTTTGTTGACCACATTCCTGCTATGGTAACCCATGGAGGCGGAACTGTCAAGCAATATATAGGCCTTGAGGTTGGTCTCCTCCTCAAATTCCTTGACGAAATACTTGTCGCTCCGGGCCAGCACCTTCCAGTCTATCCGCTTGACCTCATCGCCTGGCAGATAGGGCCGGTATTCGGCGAACTCCACCGAGAACCCATGGTAGGGGCTTTTGTGCAGCCCGGTCAAAAAGCCCTCCACCACCAGCCGGGCCCTTAAATCCAGCCGTTTGATCTGGGCCAGCAGCCGGGGGGATAGATTGGATTTAATGTCTGGCATCTGGTCAAGCCTCGGTATTTTTGTGTTTGTCTTTCTGCTTTCAGAATTTAATTGTTTGGCAAAAGGCGTATGGTTTAGCGCTTAAGATATATAAGGTTACTCGAGATTTTCCAAAGCTGAATTATACGCTTTAGTTTCTCAGCTGCGGAGAGCAGCGATTTCGGTACCGGGAAACATTGCCAATTGCCACAACCAATTGCCACGACCTTTCGCTTATGCTACATATTTGCCTACCCTTGGGGGCCGTCCGCTGACGCTTTATATTGGGCTTCCTCTCCTCCACGCCTGCCCCCGGCGGATCAGCCTTCCTCCTTCGTTCACACTTCCTCCTTCGTTGCTACTACGGCGGACAAGTCGGCGGACAGGTCTACGCCCGCCGAAGGGCCTGCCTGCGCGGAGCCGAACATCCGCTTCGGCGAAGGCAGGCTATAGCCCGCAGGCAGGTTGGCTGAGAGTGCCAAAACTTTAGCGGAGGCACTAGCTTTAGCGAAGGCCGCAGCGAAGGCACTTCTGTTCTACCGGTAAGTATAGGGTCGTCTTTTCTTTTAAACCCTTTTCAAGAATATCCGGGCCGCGCCCCAGCTGCCCAATGCCCCCAGCAATATCCCGAAACCCAGCAGCAGGACCGATTCCCTTAAAGTAAAGAACCGCAGCATCCCGAACTGGGAGGCCACCAGCCGCCAGCCGGCATAAAGCATCAACAGGCCGATCAGGCTGCCCAGGGCCCCCTGTAAAAAACCCTCCAGCACAAAAGGCCGGCGGATGAAGCCGTCGGTGGCCCCCACTAACCGCATGATCTCGATGGCCGGGCGCCGGGCGTAAAAGGTCAGCCGGATGGTGTTGAACACCACTATCAGCACTGCGGCGCTGACGATCACTAAAAGCGAAAAATCAATTGCCAGCAGCAGGCTGCCGATGCGGTAAAGCTTGACTAACCACGATTTGCCGTACTCTACCTCTTCCACCCCGGGAAGTTTGGCGATTTCTTCGGAGACCCGGACGATGGCCTGAGGGTTCTGGCACTCGGGGTTGAGCGATACCTTGAAGGACCGGGGCAGGGGGTTGTTCTCCAACACATCCAGAAAATCGCTGGCCGCCCCCATCTCCTGGCGGAACTCGGCCAAGGCCTCCTGTTTGGAGATGTAGCTGACCTGGCTGATTCCCTCCATCCCTTCGATGATTCGCTTGGCCCCGTTGATGTCCCGCATCTCCGCCCCGTCGCTGATGAAGGCCTGGATCTGAAACTTACCCTTGAGGCTCTTGACGGCCTCCAGGAAATTGACGGTCACCAGAAGAAAGGTGCCCAGCAGGAACAGGGCCGCGGTGATGCTGGAGACGGAGAGCAGGCTTAACAGCTTGGCCCGCCGCATGCCGGATATGGCTTCCCGCCAGTAGTAACTGATGTTCAAAATAAAATACCTTTAGTTTACTGGGTTTGATTTTACCGCTTTTCGCCCCTTAAAGCAATACCAAATTCTGCGGATTAGGGTTCGTTCAAGAACGCTTAGACACCGGGCCTTTTGGGAACCCATCCCCGGGCCGCTCCGTCGCCAAAGCAACCCATAAATTATGCAAGCTTGCGCCAGCGCTAATCGTTGCCCCGAGTTTATCGAGATGTATTGCTTGTATTAGGCTTTCGAAATGGGGTTGAGTTTAAGATTTCCTTCGCCAACCCCCGATTTAAACAATCGGCGATAATAGTTCGGCTAATGCGTCCGACTGAGCTGTCAGACTGAGCTTGTCGAAGTCTTACGCTTGTGCCCCGCCGGACACTGAGCCTAGCCGAAATGTGGCGGGGTTACAGCCCACCTGCCGTTTCCCGTTCACTTCATCGGCCGGATGCGGAGCTCGGTCTGCTTTTGGTCTTTTAGCAGTTCCGGTAAGCCCGAGAGGTCGGTCGCCCCGTAATGGTAGGGATAAACGATCTTGGGTTTGATCATCTTTACCGCATTGACCAACTGCTCCGGGGTCATGGTATAGGGCTGGTTCATGGGAAGGAAAGCAATGTCGATATTCTTCAGCTCGGCCATCTCCGGGATGTCCTCGGTATCCCCGGCGATGTAAATGTTCTTGCCGCCCAGGCTCAGCAGATAACCGTTGTCCCGGCCCCGGGGATGGAACTTGTCCCGGCCGGTGGTGGTGTTGTAGGCCGGTATTGCTTTGACCCTGATGCCCTGGATGATCAGACTGTCGCCGTTCTCCAGTCCCTGCCCGGCTTTCAAAATATTCCCTGAAGCATTGTTCAACACCAACGCCGTGCCCTTTTTGGTCGGGGCCGCGATGGCCTTGGCGTCAAAGTGATCATAGTGCTCGTGGGTCACCAGGATCAAATCGGCCTTCGGCATCTTCTTGTAATCGGCGAACTCGTTCACCGGGTCCACGTGGATGACCAGGTTCTTGTATTTTAGCATCAGGGTGGCATGCCCGATGAAGTAGATGGTCAGCGGGCCGTCGCTGGTCTCGATGGTGTCGCTGGGAAACTGGGCCAGGGTATCGGCGGCCACGCCTCGACCAGGCTCGGTGCAGGCAGTTCCGGCCAAAACCAGCAGCAGATAGGATGCAATTGCTGTTTTCATGAAAGCCTCCTTTATGTTTTGTGTTCAGGTATCATTAACCGATTGAGATTTTCATCGTCCTGGGGCCAATACCAAGGATTTTCTCTGATGCATCGTCTGATTTTATTGTATGATTTTTCGTTACGGATGACGTGTTCCCTTCATTTACATTCAGGGCAGGCTCCATAATTGCTCTGCCAAATGGCTGGTTCGTTTTTTACCCGGATGATATTGATTTGTCTGGTCACCGCAGATTTATATGAACGAACGATGGTTGATAATAACCCCATTTGCGGTTTGCCGAACAATGCGCGGGATGATAGAGACACGGCATGCCGTATCCCTACATTGCCGGGAATATTATTGTGCTGGAAACATTCCCCTCTTCCACATTTACCTTATTTCACATCCTCAGCCCTACAGATCCTATCCTTGGCAATGGCATGCGAAGCCTGCTGGATATAGGCCTGCAGATATGCCAACAGTTTCCTGGCTTCTGCAGGCTTCGCCGTTTGCAGGTCGTTCTTAAAAGCGCCGTCGTTCCTGTAATCATACAAACCGTTTATTTTTTCCAGGTCGCTGCTCAGCGCCATCCGGTCGTCGAAGACGGCGAATTCTGCCCCGTGCCGCACCACCGCATAATGCTCCTCTTTGCCGGACAACAGCGAGCCGCCCATTGACGCGTGGATGGCGGAACAATTAAGCAGGTCCAACAACGTGGGCAGAATATCCACCTGCGAAGCGATGCCGTCATTCCTAACCGGTACCAGCCCCTGCGGCCGATAGATCAACAGCGGCACCTGGAAGATGGAGGTAAAACTGTTGCGCATCGAATGGTAGGGATGGTCGCCGATTATTATGAATATGGTATTTCCGTACCAATCCTCGTCCTTTGCTTTCTCAAAAAATACTTTCAGGCTATGGTCGGAATAGCGCAAAGCCCGCCGGAATTTATCGTCATCTTTGAACCCGGCGAACAGGGCTTCGCGGTATCGCGGAATCTTAAGGGGATCGTGCGGGGACAGCGAAAATATCACCGAGGCAAAAGGTTTTTTGAAACTGTTGATCCGTGACAAAGCGTCCAGAAAAAATTCCTCGTCGTACACCCCCCAGGTGCCGTCCTGCATTGAATCTGCTAGGCCGGGGAAATCCTCCTTGCCGTAGTAATTGAGGAACCCGGCGGTGCGGGCATAGGCGTCAAGGCCCATGGAGCCAACCTTGGCCCCGTGATGGAACGAAGTGGTGTAGCCCCGCTTTAAAAGGATGTGCCCCAGCCCCAGCACCCGGTTCATCTCGGCCTGCGAGCCGATGAGGGAATTGTTGTTGTAGAAGGCCGGGATGGAGGTCAGGATGGCCGGCACCGCTTCCAGCGAGCGCTGGGAGTTGGCCATGAAGTTGGTGTACAGGATGCCGTGTTGGGCCAGGCTGTCGAAGAACGGCGTGGCCGAAGGCCCTCCAACTATGGCCCCGATCTGCCCGGCCGACCAGCTCTCCATGATGAAGATCGCCACGTTCAGTTTCTTTTCAGAATCCGGGAATTGTTTTTGCCTTAAGAAGGGATACTCCCGGTTCGCCATTGTTTCGTTGGAATCGCGGAGCATCGCTTCCACTAATCCCTGGGCCTGCTCCCGGGGCATGAATTGGAACTGGCCGAGCTTCGGCTGGCTTAAACTGCGCAGCACGGTGAAGGTGGAATTGAGGGCCAGATACCCCGCGGCCCGGTGCTGGCTGAAGAAAGCATGGTTCTGCCTGATGGGCTTGGACTGCAGCCCCCCGCGGATCCCCAGCACCGCCAGCCCGGTGATCAGCAGCAGGCTTAAGATCTCGGAGAAAATATTGAATCTGTAGTGGATGCTTTTATCAAGCTTTTTAAAGAGCTTCCGGCTGGTGTAAATGAAGAGGCCGATGGCCGCAGCCAGCAGCAGGAACGAATGCCAGTAACCGCCGATCAATCCGGGGACCATGTGCATTATTTCCTTGGGCATGGCAAACAGCTCGAACATCAGGCGGCGCTGGGTAAAGCCGAAATACCCGTAGTCAACCAGATTAACAATGAAGCCCGCCAGATTAGCTAGCCAGAAAAGCGCCAGTATTATCTTGGAATACCATTGCTGCCGTCCGGGAAAACCCGGCAGGTTGTATAACAGCAAAATGACCGCGTTCAGCATCAGCAGGGCCGAGACGTCGAAGCGCAGGCCGTAGACGAAGGCCCACAGCACCTGTCCGGCGGAGATGCCTGCAAAGTACTGGCGGTTGGCGATCAAGAACCCCAGCCGCAGCAGTTCATAGCTGACTAATAGATATGCCAGCCCCAGAATGCTTATCAGTAAAGGTTTGGGGACAAGCCCCAAGAAATATGTTTTTAGGTTTTTCATCTATCTACTATGCTGAACTTTTTGTAAATATCATGGTTCCTCGTTGCGATGCCGTAAATGACGTCGCTGGATGTCATCAACCCCGATTAATCGGGCTATACCAAAGTCAGTCAGGCCTTACCAGAGGCCTTGTTGGCTTAGAGCGATAGCCTTCAGGCTATCGCGCGATGGAGGTTTACCCAGACGTTTGCTATACCAAGATATAGTAATGATCTAACGTCTCGTTAATATCTTTTAAATCATGTTAATCCGCTTACCCTTTAACGACTGGCTTCTTCAAGCGCCAGAGCTTTCGCTTATGCTACTTGCTTGTCTTCTCTTGGGGGCCGTAGCTTTAGCGAAGGCCTCAGCGAAGGCGCTCCGGTCTTCCCCGGAAATAGCCCATTATCTCTTATGCTCTTCCGCCAATTCCACATAGTGCTTGGCGCTGGCCCGGATCTTCTCCACCGCTTCTTCCGGTAGCTGCCGCTTGACCTCGGCCGGCATGCCCATCACCATGGAGCGGGGCGGGATCTGCCGGCCTTCTTTCACCAGCGCCCCGGCCGCCACCACCGACCCGGCTCCGATCCTGGCCCCGGACAGCACGATGGCCCCCATGCCTATCAGGCAGTCGTCCTCTATCTTGCAGCCGTGCAGAATGGCCCCATGCCCTACCGTTACCCGGTCGCCGACGGTGGTGGCGCAGTCGCCCAACCCCCGGTCGTTCAGGTCCACGTGGATCACCGTGTTCTCCTGGATGTTGGTCTCGGCTCCGATCCGGATGTGGTTGATGTCGGCCCGGATAGTCACTCCGTACCAGATGTTGGATTTTTCCCCGACCTCTACATCGCCAATGATAACCGCGGTCTCGGCCACGAAGGCCTTGGGGCTGATCTTGGGTTTTTTGTCTTTGTATGATTTGATCATTTTTTATTTCCCTGAATATTTCTTATTTGTCTATTATTCTAACGTTTTACCTCCCACGCCAACAGCGGCAGCAAACTTCTTCAACATTTTGAACCTTTTAAACCTGGTTACAGCCCCAGTTCTTCAGAAATCCCCTGCATCGCTTTCAAACACTTTTCGACGAAATCCTCCAGGGTCAAACCCAGTTTGTCGCAGGTCTGAATCTGCTCCCGATTGGCCCCGGCTGCAAAGCGCTTTTCCTTGTAGCGTTTCATAATGAACGGCACGTCTACGCTGGCCAGCTTTTTGGAGGGATGCATCAGGGCCGCAGCTACGATCAGCCCGGTCAGGGGATCCGCCGCGTACAGGGCAAAGTCCATCTTGCTCTTGGCCTCCACGTGCCCCGGGTGGGCCTTGATGGAATAGATGATCTCGTCCGAAATGCCCTTGCCCGCCAGCATTTGGGCGGTGATCTTGCCGTGGTTGCCGAAATCATTGGCGGTCTGGTCGTAGTCCAGGTCGTGCAACAGCCCGGCCAGGCCCCACTGATCAGCGTCTTCGTTGAAATGTACCGCCAGCTCCCGCATGCAGGCTTCGGCCGCCAGCATGTGTTTCTGCAGGTTTTTGTTGGGGATGGTCTGCTCTAAAAGTACTTTGGCCTCTTCGCGGTGCATCATGCTCTCCGTAATTATGTTAGTTTCACCACATAAAGCACAAACGTCACAAAATTAGGAAGTGTATCGGAAAAGATTTATGTGCTTTTTGTGCCCTTTCGACTTGGTCAAGGCCTGCTTTTGTGGTAGATTGAAATTGTTGTTTTACTTGACTTCTTAAACCCGATATCGGATAATTCAACCTATGCGTAAACTGAAGAAAGAACTGAAACGTTTGATCGTTTGGGGTTTTGTCGTCCTGGCGGCCTATGTCCTAGCCACGGTGGCCTGGGACATGCTCCATTTGCCGCAGATAGACGACCTCAAGACCAAAAACCCCAAGACCACCGCCCTGATGGAGCAACGGAAAAAAGAGGCCCGGTCCAAAGGGCAAACTTTTTCTCCCAACCAGGAGTTCGTGACCTACGGACAGATCTCCCCATATCTAAAAAACGCGGTGCTGGTAGCCGAGGACGCAGCCTTCTTTTCTCATCAGGGAATCAACTATACCGAGATCCGGGAAGCCCTCAAAACCGACTGGAAAAAGAAACGATGGGCCCGGGGCGCATCCACCATTACCATGCAGCTGGCCAAGAACCTTTACCTGTCAACATCCAAGAGCCTGGCCAGAAAGATATCCGAAGCGGTGCTGGCCCGGCGGATGGATGACCGCTTAAGCAAAACCCGGATCTTTGAACTGTACCTGAATTATATCGAATGGGAGCCGGGCCTCTTCGGGTGCCAGGCGGCTTCGCGCTTTTACTTCAACTGCCCGGTTTCGCAGCTGACGCCGGAGCAGGCCGTCAGGCTGGCTTTGATCATCATCAACCCCAGGAGATACGGGCCTTTTGCCGACAGCAGGAGAATGGCCACCCGCTGGAAATGGATCGCGGATAAAATGCTGCAATGCGGTTATCTATCGAAAGCGGAATACGAACCTTTAAATTTCTAATTCTAAACCAAAAGATGCCCCTCTAACAGGTAAGATGCAAAGCCGCTATAACCAGCGGCTTTTTGTTTGCCAGTTCGTTGTATTTATTCACGGCTTCCGCGGTTGGCAGGCTGAACAATTTTATTTTATTGTCCCGGCAATATTGCTCCACCTTGTTGTCCACCTTCATCAGCCCCGGCAGGCCCTGGCCCACCATCAGAACCTGGGGCTTATAAGCCAAAACGCCTGTCAGATCCTCCAGCTGCAGCAGGTGGCCCTCCTTGCGCCGCCACTTGTCGTCGATATGGTCCGGATAGATGATGAGGTCGGATTTGTATTCTTTGCCGTCGATCCTGATCGACCCGAAGGAATAATTTTCGATTTTCATATGTTTTCAGAACCACTTCAGTTTGTCTTTTTCATACCGGTAAAATTTTCCCAAAAGATACAGACTGCAGGCCCAGCAGTATAGCCCGGTAAAAACCACCGCCAGGGGGCCTATCACCGGCACCGGCCATAAAAACGCCGCCGGCAAAGTGGGCAGCAACAACAGCCAGAACATCAGGCATAACAGCCAGTAGTGCTTGCCTGTCTTGGCCATCGAATCCAGGACCTGCGAAGGCAGCAGCGAGGGCCACAGTTTTTGGGACATCGCCATCATCAAAAAAGACATCGGGAAATACAGGAGGCCTAATAGCAACGTGAAAACGGTCAGGAAAACGGATGGGTTTATTTTTTTCTGGGCGGTAGCCGTGAGCGCCAGGATCAGGGGCATGAATGACCATAAACCCACCGCCAAAGCTTTCAGGGCCGGTCCGATCAAGTTGGTAAAAATATCCCCAAATCCCGGCCAGTCGGGAAAGCCCTCTTTTCCCAGAGCCGCCGTCCAGGTTATCGAAGTATAAAATCCCGGCAACACCAGCAATATTGCGATCCCCAGGATTCCGCCCACCGCAAAAAGTGGAACCGTCAGTATGGCTAAGAACGGGATCAGAATCACGATGGTTTCAACTATTTTACCGGCGGTAAAGAACAGTGTTGCCAGGCCCAGCATCAGCAATCCTTCCTTTCCGGCCGGATAAAGCAAAACGCTTTTCAGGTCCCGCCAGAAGGGGATCTCCTTCTTATGAGCTTCCTGCCATTGCTTGAATTCTTCGGCCGTCAATTCCGCATACAGGGCTGCTGTCACCATCGGATTCTGGGGGTCAAGTTCTCCGGCTTTTAAAGCATTATACTTTGATTCTTTGGGCAGGCCGGCATTTTTGGCGGACCGGGCCAGTTCGATGAAATCCCGGACCTGCGGTTTTTTATTTTTTAGCGAATCTTGGATCCGGTTAAACTCATCCAACTTGGCCGGGCTGATGTCGTCCTGGCTCATCGGGTCTTTTTCTCCCTAAGTTTATTATGCGGCTTTCCCCGGTTGATCATTTCAACGGTTCCGGGATTATACGGCAGTCCCAGTTCTACCGATCTCTGGTAATGATGAAGTGAATTCTCTTTGTTGCCGGAATTGTGATACACCAGCGAGAGCAGGTTATGGATGTCGGCATTATCGGGCGCCAGGGCCAGGCCTTTTTTCGCTCAGCAACGTCGTTAAGATAAGCGGGGTTTGCAGATTATCTCGTGGACCTTGAGGTCGCAGAAATCCTGGGCGTTGACCGGGGTCAGCACCACTGCGGTGTCGGCCCCGCTGCCGCTGCCGCCGATGCAAATCGCCTCTTCCTTGACCGAGGCCAGCCCAACCTCGGCCGCCATCAGCGCAATCTCCAAACAGACCTTGTAGCCCTGGCCCATGGTGTGCAGGGTGTAGGCAATTATCTCGTCCAGTTGGTAGGTCTTCAACTTGAAGCGCACCGCCCGCCTATGGCGGGTTCACTCCGCCCAAGGCGTGCTGACAGGTAAGGATCTTGACCCCCAGCTTCTCCAATTTTACCCGGTTATCCGGCCACAGTTCCTGGGCATCCTTGGCCGAGAAACCAGCGGAATGGGTCACCGCCACGATATTGAAGCCTTTCAGAAGTTTCGCCGCCTCCAGGGCCGTAGCCTCCGAAGTGGTGGCCACGATGATATTCTTGATCCCCAGCTCCTTTACTCTTTGTCCGGCCAGCTCCAGGGTCTGCCTGCTGTTGCCCGGGCCGGGCTTTTCAAAGTAAATAGAATTCATATTTCTCGTTTTAATCTTTCGTTTCGTTTTTTGATCTCCTTCATGATTTTCTCCGCCACCTGCAGCGCCCTTAAGCCGTCCTGGCCGGTTACCAGCGGCACGGCGCCATCGAGAATGCAATCGGCAAAGGAGGACAGCTCGGCCTTAAGCTGCTCGGTCTTAGCGATCTCCGGCTCGATGCAATCCACCACCTTGGACAGATCGGATACCCCCCTGGGGTCGCCATTCAATTTGCAGATCTTGACCCCGGGATTCAGGTAGTCGACGCTGATGTAAGAATCCAGCTGGAAGAACCGGGCCTTGCGCTCTTTTTTACTGGAGATGCGGGAAGCGGTGAGATTGGCCAGGCACCCGTTCCTGAACTCCAGCCGGGCGTTAGCGATGTCCTCCTTCCCGCTGACCAAGCTGAGCCCGGCGGCCGAGACCCGCTCCAGTTCCGAGTGAACAAAGGTCAGGATGATGTCGATGTCGTGGATCATTAGGTCCAGCACCACCGGCACATCGGTGTTGCGGCTGGAAAACGGGGAGATGCGGATGCATTCTATGAATTTTGGGTTATGGATGTGGCCGGCCGCAGCCTTCAGCGCTGGGTTGAAGCGCTCGATATGTCCCACCTGTAGTTTCAGGTTTTTGGATTCAGCCAAGGCCACTAATTCCTCGGCCTGGGCGACAGTGGCAGTGATAGGCTTTTCCACCAATACATGTTTCCCGGCCGCCAAAGCATCCTTGGCCACTTGATGATGCATTGTGGTAGGCACTACAATGCTTACCGCATCAACCTGCTTTAAAAGCTCACAATAATCGCTGTAAAACTGCACCTTGTGGCGGCCGGCAACCTTCCGGGCCCGGGGTTCGTTAATATCGGCCACTCCGGCCAGTTCGGCCTGGGGCAGTTCGGCCAGCGCCCGGGCATGGTGTTGCCCCAGGTGGCCAACTCCTATTACTCCGATTTTTAACTTTGACAAATATTTTTCCTTCCCGTCAATATAACATCAGCAGTTTATTAATTGTCCAGTTTTATAGCGCTCAGTTATTTGCCCTTTTCTTGTTCGGTCTTCTGCTCCGGCTCTGTTCAAGGGCGGCGGCCAATAAATAATAGCGGTACGAAAACCGCTCGGCCAGAGCCTGGATTGGCTCTGCTTCGCAGGCTTTCTGAGAGATCTCGATCCTTGTCGCAGCCCTATGTTAAGTGCGTCGCGAACAGAACCGCTGTTTCGTCATCCGCGCCATAAAGACATCGGTCCGCGAAGGGTCATGCTCAAAGCCGACCGACAGGAGCGCCCTCTGCCCGGTAGTGTTTTCCAGCGCGACCAGAGCGATCATCATCTCGCCGCCAAATTCACTGAAAAAGTATTTCAATATCAACCTAACCGCTTCAGGACCGTAGCTTTTATATCGGTGCCGCGCCTCGATCTTGATGTTGAATTCAGCAGTTTTCGTGCTCGGATCAAAACGGTGAAAGCTTGCCTCGCCCACCGGGATGTTTTCCCAATTGACGATCAGAAAATAGCGGTCCTTGTCCGATCCAGGATCAACCATCTTCTCGAACCAGCACCGTGCCCGGTCCTCATCCCTCACAATTGGACCGCCTACTTTCTCCATGGTGTCCGGGTCGGCCCAGAGCTTTTGGATATACGGCAGATCGCCTGGACCCGGCGGACGCAGGTAAATATTTTCTGACGTCAGTGTTAAAATGCGCTCCCTAAGAGATGCTCCTTTGACGATATTAATCCGATCATATTATAAGTGGTATTTTTATTTTTGGATTACTTCGCAAGTAAAGGCGATGATGTCCGTCTCGTAATGACATAAAAGCCGTGCAATTGGGCTTTAACGACCTTTATCATGCCTTTTGCCTATCCACTGTAGTAATTAACGTAAGCGGGTCAGCGCGAAAATCACTTCATCGCTTCCCATTTGAAGCGATTCAATATGCAATCTATTATCCGCTCCAAGTAATAATAATATCCTAATAAAACCCCTTTGTAAAGCAAAAAAAGCCCCCGGATGCCAGGGGGCTTTTCGTTTGGAATATGGCCGCTATTCACTGTATTTGTCAATGTAAGCGAATTTTTCGAAGGACAATCTTTGCGGACGGCTGGCCTCGCCTGCGGCCTGGTCCGGGCTCAGTTTGGGGTTTATGTTCGCATCGTGCTTTCCCACGTTTATCAGGGTCACCACTGTCATTTCTTCCGGTATCCCCAGCACCTCTCTCACTTTGTTGGGATCGAATCCGGCAATGGGATGCGCCACCAGGCCCAGCTCCGTGGCCCTTAGGATGAGGGCCATCACTGCCAGGCCGGAATCAAACAGGTAGTATTCCCGTCCGTCCTTCATGGCGCAGTCCAACTCTTTTTTGCTGAAAACCGCGATGACCATCGAAGCATCGTGGCACCATTCGTTGCCGGGAGAGAACGCCGGTTTCAGTTTTTCCAACACTTCCCGGCCGTAAACGAAGACGAAGCGCCAGGGCTGCTTGTTGAAGCAGGACGGAGCCAGTGAGGCGGCGGCGGCCAACTGTTCGATGATCTCTGGTTCTATTTTGACCGGGGCCAGCCAGCGATATGCCCGCCGGGTTTGGATGGCGGTTTTAACGTCCATAGCTTATATCCTTTATTTAGCGGTGAGACTTCATATTTATAGCTACAATATACTGCCTATTACCTGATTTTTCAAACCTTAAAACAATGTTTTTTGTTGACAGCACCAAACAGTTGCTATAAAATTAACAGTTACGTTATTCAGAACAGGAATGGATAAAATCCTGTTAATCCTGTCAAAAGAAATAGGAGTTCAACATGTCCATCTGGCTGCTGCTGCTGACCCTTCTGCCCATAGCCGTCATCCTGCTGATGCTGATAGTCTTCAAACGCCCGGCCGACCAGAGCGGACTGGCCGGCTGGCTGGCCATCTCCCTTACGGCTTTCTTCTTTTTCAATACTTCGCCGGAGGTCATTCTGCGCTCCACCGGAGCCGGGATAGTCCGCTCGCTTTCGGTCTCGCTGATCGTGGCCACCTCGCTTTTGCAGATGGCCGTTATGGAAAAGACCGGGGCCCTAAAAAGGATCATTATCTTCATCAAGACCCTGGCCAGCGGCCACCGGACGGTACAGATCATGATGATCAACATCGGCTTTGGCACGCTGATGGTGGCGGTGGGGGCCACCCCGGTTTCCATCCTGCCGCCAATTTTGCTGGCCATGGGCTATTCTTCATACGTGGCTATCGCCTTGCCTTCAATCGGCTACGACTCGCTCTGCACCTATGCCCTGCTGGGCGCACCCATCGTGGTGTTCGTGGACATCGCCAACAGTTTCCTGGGGAAGGGGAACGAGATCGGGCTTAAGCAGGCCGGCCAGGTCTTTTTCATGTTCCTGCCGGTGGTCTCCACCATGATCGGCTTCTGCATGCTGTGGATCGTGGGCAAATGGCGGGCGGTGTGGCAGGGCTGGCTGCCCTGTTTGCTGACCGGAGCAGTGATCGGGCTGGTCTCCTACTTCACCAACCGCTTCGAGAACCTGGTGGTATTGACCGGCGTGCTTTGCGGGCTGGCGGTGATTGCGGCCATGACCCTCTATCTTAAGGCCGCCGGAAAAAAGATCATTGACCGCAGTCTGCTGAGCCCCCAGGAGCTGGAGTTTGAAAAGACCTATCACCTGTGGAAGGCCTTCCTGCCCTGGCTCATTTTGATCGCGCTGATCCTGGCGCTGAACCTCCCCAAGGACATTTTCAATTTCCTTTACCGCACCCTCAAACTTCCGGTCATCGGCCTGACCGCCGACGGCAAGCCTTTGGACACTCGGGCCCTGTGGCAGGCCTACACTTGGATACTGGCCAGCACCGTTCTGGCCCTGCCTTTTTTGAAGCCCACCAAATCACAGTACAAGGATGTCATGACCGCATGGCTAAAACGCGCCCCCCGGCCCGTCTTTGCCGCCGCCATATTTTTTGCCATCGGCGAGATCATGAACATGTCGGGCTACGACATGAACATCGGACAGTTCGCCGTGCCCAGCATGATCCGGGCGCTGGCCGATTACTCCACCCAGGTCTTCCGGGGCAGTTACGGCGCGGTAGTATCCTTCATCGGGCTGTTCGGCGGGTTCTTGACCGGCAGCGAAGCCTCGGCCATCGCCATGTTCGCCAAGTACACCATGACCACTGCCCAAAACCTGGGATTATCGCTAAAGGGGCTGATCATCGTCACCGCCGGGCTGGCCTTCGGCGGCGGGCTGGCCAGCGTGGTCTCTCCGGCCAAGCTCCAAAACGCAGCGGCGTCCATAGACAAGATTGGAGAGGAGACCAAGGTCATCAAGATCGCCTTCGTTTTTTCGCTGATCCTGACCACGGTCACTTCAATATTCGTGGTAGTGCTGCTTGGTATTTATGGCAAATAAAAGGACTGTGCGTGTGAAATCAAAACCGCCCCCGAAAAAATCGCCACCACAAGTTATTTACCTGATGAACTGTCCAGCACCAAAATAAAAAAGCTTGACATAGCATCCTTGGGAATATATAATGAACTTTCGTTAAACTATTGGACTATTAACAACAATTAAAATACTTGGAAACTGTTTCTCGTTTTATAGCATGTATAAAAATATTACCTGAAAAAAGCGTTAAAAACAGATAAACTGAGATGGGATACGTGTAAAACACTTGTAAATACAGTCATCTTGGCATATAATGCGATGTAAAAGGACTTGCACACAACCCTACTTAAAAAGTAACATTGTGAGATATGC
>JACQXR010000100.1 GCA_016208585.1 candidate division TA06 bacterium
CAATTGCAGGGTCAGGGTGGATTTGCCGATGCCGGGATCGCCGCCAATCAGGGTCAGCGAGCCGGATACCAGGCCGCCGCCGGTGACCCGGTCGAATTCCGAGATGCCGGAGAGCAGCCGCTGGTCGTTCTTTAGTTCTATTTGGCTTAAGGTCTGGGGCAGGGAAGGGGCGGGCTGCCGGGATGACTTGCCTTTGCCCGGCCGCAGGTCGGCCCGCCGGATCTCCTCCACAAAGGTATTCCAGCCCTGGCAGGAAGGGCACTTGCCGATCCACTTGGGGCTTTCAAACCCGCAGGACTGGCAGACGAAATTGGTTTTTGGAGTCAGCTTATTTTTCATTTATCATATTTTTTTCATAGCCCAGGCCTTATTTATCCGCCGACCTGTCCGCCGTAGCGTAAGCGAAGGAGGAAGCCATAGACGTAGGAGGAAGGGTCTGGGCTATGAAAAACTGTTCAGAATATCTTCACCGTCAGATATTTCTTGGGATTGGCCTTTATATCCGCGATCAGATCCTGCAACTGCTTGTTAGTCTTCTTCAGATCCTCGTACAATTCTTTATTATTTACTAACTGCCCGGCGGTGCCCTGGCCGGAGTTGATCTTATAGGCTATGGAATCCAGGTTGGCGCTGGCCCGGGCCAGGCTCTGGATGGTGCTGTCCAGCTTGGCCTTGTTGGGCGAGATCAGCTTGTTGACGTCCTGCACCGTCTGAGTAAGGGCCTGACGGTTCTGGGAAGTCATCAGGCTCAGCTGCTGCGAGGCCTGGTCCAGGTTCTTTAAGGTGGAGGAAATATTTTTGATATTTTCCGGGGTGGCCAGGTCGTTCTTCATCTTGCCGATCAGCTGAGCGGCCTCGGTGGCCAGGTAACCCATCTTGACCATGGTCTCCATCAGCCCGGGGTTGCGGAAGCCGTCGTGGATCTGGGAGATGTCGTAGGGCTGGTCCGAAGCGCCGGAGTAGATGGCGATCTGCTTGTCGCCCATCAGGCTGGCGTCGGTCAGCCAGAACTGGGCGTCCTTCTTCAGTTCCACATCGCTGTCCAGCATTAAAGTGGCTATGATGCCGGGCTTGGCCTTGTTCAGGGCGATATTCTTGACCTTGCCCTTGTCAAAGCCGGAGACGGTCACCGGGTCGCCGCTGCGCATGCCACCGGCGTCCTCAAAGGCGATCTTCACCAGATAGCTTTTTCGCCCCACGTCGATGCGGTTGAACCATAAAAGCCCGGCTATCAAGAAAGTGATGGCGGATAAAACCACTACTCCCACGATTATTTCGTTACGGCGATTTGACATTGTCGTTCCCCTAAAAATCAAAAATTAAAAATAGAAAATAAAAAAACGGTTTCGGCACCAACCACTAAAGCACGGAAAGGCGAATAACACGGAATTTTATCAAAATTGAATTACGGTTTTTTCCATTTATTTTTCTGTGTTTCAATCATTCAGTGTTTCCGTGGTAAAGCCATGGTGTAAAACTCAATTTACTGAGTTACTATCGGGCAGGGCGGGGCTTTCATCTTTCTTGAACCTGTTTTGCAGCCAGGTGTCAAATTCGAAATCCAGGATGCCATTTCTGAAATGCAGAACCAGCTTGGCGGTGGCAAAGCCTATGGCTGCGCCGGCCAGGACGTCAGACGGATAATGCCGCCCCAGATAAACTCTGGACAATGCTATTCCCGACGCAACGGTGTAGCAGGGAATGGCGATCTTAGGATACTGGTGGGCAAAGACCGTGGCCAGGGCAAAGGCCCCGATGGAGTGTCCGGAGGGGAAGGAGGAGTTGGAGCGCTCGGTCGGCCCTTCGGGCCGCGGCCGGTTGACCACATTCTTCAAGCCGTAAGTTACCATGGCCGAGGCGCCGTCGGCGAACAGGACCAGCTTGGCGCTTTGCCGGGCTTTCTCTCCGCCGAACAGGCCCACTCCGGCGCACAGGGCAATGCCGATCTCTGCCTCGCCGGCATTGGTCAATAGTTCCATCGGCTGGTCTAACCAGTCGCGCTGCCAGCGATCATGTATCTGGTTGAACAGCCTCTGGTCTATGCTTTGGGCTTGACATTCAGGTATGGCGGTAAGAGCCAACAGCAGGATATATATCCCGATCGCTATTTTTATTTTTTCATTTTTCATTTTGAATTTAGAACCTGGTAAGATCCACATGGCCCAAGGCTCCCAGCATGGTCACCGCCTTTTGGGGGCAGACCTCGAAGCACAGCCCGCAGCCGATGCACTGTCCCCGGATCACCTTGTGGTGTTCGTTCTTTTTCCCGATGATGCAATCGGTGGGGCAGTTAGCCTTGCACTGGCCGCAGCCATTGCACTGCAGGCCGATGAAAGCGGTGGGCCGGATCGGGATCCGGTCAATATAGCTTTTGGGCGGGCATTTGATGACGCAGATGGAGCAGGAGCGGCAGCGCTGGTAATCAATTTTGGGCAGGGAGCCCTCCCAGCTGATGGCTCCATAAGGGCAGGCTTCCAGGCACGCTCCGCAGCTGGTGCAGCCGCTTTGGCAGATGCCGGAGAAACCTTCGGCCCTGGACTGGTTGCTGCAGGCCAGAAATATCTGCTGGCTTTTGGGCGACAGCTTGAATATCTGCTTGGGGCAGGCCTTGGCGCAGCGTCCGCAGCCCTGGCATTTGGTGAAATCAACCTTGGGCAATCCCTGCTTTCCCACTGTGATGGCGCCGTAGGGGCAGGAGGCCGCGCAGTCTCCAAAACGCAGACAGCCGTAAAGGCACTGGCGGGGGCCTCCCCAGGCCAGCATGGCGGCCCGGCAGGTGGAGATGCCCTGATGCTCAAAGCGGTCGGCGGATTTGTGGGAATCACCCTGGCAGATCAGGAAGGAGACCTCGGCCATAGTACCGGCGTTCCTCTCGGCCCAGAACTCCAGCAGCTTTGACCTGAGGCTCTCGCCGCCTGGCAGGCAAAGGCCCAGGTCCGGCTCGCCCTGCTCCAGCCGCCGGGCATAGCCCAGGCATCCTTGGTAAGAGCCGCACAGTCCGCAGTTCAGTCCGGGCAACAGTTCCAGTATTTTTTGAGAGATTTCCATAGAAATAATATTGGCCTCAGTATTCATGTTATTTAACCAACATCAAAAGGCCCTGAAAGGCGATCCACAAGATTCCCGAAGCCAGCAAAAAAGAAGGCCAGCCTTTCAATAGTTTCAGGAACTGCGCGGTCTCCAGCCGGGCGCGTAAATGCGATATCAGCATCAGGGAAACCAGAAAACTGGCCGCCATCCCCAGCAGGGTCAGGATCATCATTACGAATGTTGCCGGTGGATGGTGAAGCAATACCAGGGCCGTGGCCAGGGCCAGGAAATTCAGACAGAACAGCGGCAGGTTATGCTCCAGCCGGGGCCAGGGTTTTAGCAAGCGGGCTAATGACCAGTTGAGTCCCGGCATCAGCAGCATCAGCAAAGGCAGTTCCCATGCCGTCCAGCCCAGGGGAAGTATCAGATGGAAGTGCAGCAGCCAGGCCAGCAGCCAGTAAAGCAGCATGGTCAATGCTCCCAGCAGTCCGTAAAAAAATGCCTGCCGGTGATCCCGGCTGGCGCCCTGGGCGGCGGAGGGTATCAGACCAAGGCTGACCGCAGGATTCAAGGCCAGCAGTCCGGTCAAAAATGATAAGGAAAAAGGTTCGGTCATTTCTTATTTTTCACCAGGTTAAATATTAACAGCAGGATTCCGGTCAAAAGAATGCCCCCGAACATGGTGCTAAGGAGAGGCCAGGGGGCCTGGGAGAAAACAGTCATTCCCGCCAGACGTCCTTGTCCGGCTACTTGACGGACCAGGGCAATGGCCAGCAAGGCAAAGACGGTTCCCACGCCGGTTCCGGCGGCATCGAACAGGGCCCGATCGATCGTTGTATTGTAGGACAGAAGCTGGGAACGCGAATACACCAAAGGCGAGGCAGCCAGCAGGGCATACAATATCCTGGTATTATCAGGCAGGGCGGCAAAAGCATCGGACAGAAAAAGGGCCGTGACTGATAAAACAATCGAGGTGAGTATCACCTGGGGCCAGAGGGGAACTTTTTTCTGGAACAGCTCGCCCACCGCCGCTGAGACCAGGCTGTTGAACAGCAACAAAAGAAGAACGATGCCGCCCAGAAAAAAGGCCTGGCCCATAGTGGCGGTGCCGGCCACGGCCAAAAATATCCCCAGTCCGGAGAAGGTCACGGGGTTCTCGGACCAGAGGTTTTTCAGGAAAAGCTGTTGTTTTGATTCCGAAGGAAGACGCATAAAAAATTATTTTTAAATTTTGCGGGATTAAAACCCTAATTATATAACCGGTAAGGGATTAAATCTTAAGTATAATTTCTTTGACGGCCAAAGTCAAGAGAAAAGCCTTGACAAGAAGGGTTTTATTTTAGTATGATAATCGGCCTTGTTCGCAAAGGGAACGGATTATAGGGAATAGATTATAGGGAATAGATTATAGGGAACGGATGATGGGGATAGATATTGGAAACGAAAACGGAAAACGTAAACACCAAACGGTAAACTGTAAACAGTATTATTGATAAATTGTAAATAGAAAATATTTTTATGCCAAAAAATCTGGTAATAGTTGAATCTCCGGCCAAGGCCAAGACCATCGGCAAATATCTGGGCCGTGATTTTTCCGTCATCTCCTCCATGGGGCACGTCCGGGACCTGCCGCCCAGCAAACTGGGGGTGGACCTGGCCAAGGATTTCGAACCCCAGTATGTTACCATCAAGGGCAAGGCCAAATTAGTGGCCCAGATCAAGGCCAAGGCCAAGGAGGCCGAAAAGATATACCTGGCCTGCGATCCCGACCGCGAGGGAGAGGCCATCGCCTGGCACATCGCCGCCGAGATCAAGGAGGGCAAGAAGAAGATCCACCGGATCATGTTCTATGAGATAACCAGAGAGAGCATCCAGAGCGGCATTGCCCATCCCGGCAAGATCGACAATAATAAGGTGGAGGCCCAGCAGGCCCGGAGGATCCTGGACCGGATCGTGGGCTACCAGGTCAGCCCCTATCTGTGGACCACCGTGCGGCGGGGGCTCTCGGCCGGGCGGGTGCAGACCGTGGCCTTGAGGCTGATCTGCGAGCGGGAGGACGAGATCAAGGCCTTTAAGCCCCAGGAATACTGGTCTTTAGCAGCCAGGCTCCAGGGCAAGGAAGGCGGGCCGTTCGAGGCCCTGCTGTTCAAGATCGACGGCAAGAAGGCCGCCATCAAGGATAAAGCCGCCATGGACCAGACGCTGGCCGGACTTAAATCCGGACAGTTCACGGTGGAGAACCTGGAATCCAAAGACAAAAAACGCAACACCTACCCGCCGTTCATCACCAGCACTTTGCAGCAGGCGGCCTTCCGGGCTTTCGGCTATTCGGCCAAGAAGACCATGATGTTGGCCCAGCAGTTGTACGAGGGGATCGAGCTGGGCGACGAGGGCGCCACCGGCCTAATCACCTACATGCGCACCGACGCGGTGCGGCTGGCTCCGGAGGCCATCGCCGCTGCCCGGGAATATATCAAGGAAAAATTCGGGGCAGAATACCTGCCGCCGGAGCCTTTGCACTACAAGTCGCGCCGGGGAGCCCAGGAGGGCCACGAGGCCATCCGGCCCTCGGCAGTGGAGCGGCACCCCGACAAGATCAAGGGCTACCTGACGCCGGAACAACACAAGGTCTACGGGCTGATTTACAGCCGGTTCCTGGCCTGCCAGATGAACCCCGCCGTATACCTGGCTTCCACCGCCGACATCGCCTGCGGAAAATACCTGTTCCGGATTTCGGGCAATGCCCTTAAATTCAACGGTTTTCTGGCGGCCTACGGGATAGAGGAGGACGACTCCGCCGAATACGGCGGCAGCAAGAGCCTGCCGCCATTGACCAAGGGCGAGATATTAAAGCTGGCCGAGCTTTTACCCAAACAGCATTTCACCGAGCCGCCGCCGCGCTATAACGTGGGCACCCTGATTAAGATCCTGGAGGCCCAGGGCATCGGGCGCCCGTCCACCTACGCCGCCATCGTCAGCACCCTGCTGGATCGGGAGTACATCCTGCAGGAGCAGGGACGTTTTTCTCCCACCGAGCTGGGCCAGGTGGTCAGCCGGATACTGATCGAAAAATTCCCCGACATCTTCGAGGTCCAGTTTACCGCCGACATGGAAACCGAGCTGGACAAGATAGAGCAGGGCAAGCTTGACCGGGTCCAGGTGCTGAAAGATTTTTACGCTCCTTTTTCCAAGGATCTGAAAACGGCCGAGGCTGGCAAGGCGGAGATGAAGAAGTCCTTGGAGGAGAAGACCGACCTGAAATGCCCCAACTGCCAGAGCCCGATGCTCATCAAATGGGGGCGGTTCGGCAAGTTCTACGCCTGCTCCAATTATCCCGAGTGCAAGACCACCAAGCCGCTGGAGGAGGAAGAGGAGCAAAATATCACCGAGACCTGCGAAAAATGCGGCAGCCCCATGGCGGTCAAACGGGGCCGGTTCGGAAAATTTTTAGCCTGCTCAAATTATCCCAAGTGCGAGAACGTGAAATCCATCACCACCGGAGTGCCCTGCCCCGAGCCGGGCTGCACCGGCGAGCTGACCGAACGTCGCAGCAAGCGGGGCAAGAATTTCTATTCCTGCAGCCGCTATCCCGACTGCAAATACGCCAGCTGGAACAAGCCGGTCAACCAGCCATGCCCCAGCTGCGGGTTCGGCCACCTGTCCCAGAAATACAGCAAGGCCAAGGGGAATTACGTGGCCTGCTCCAAGTGCAAGCACGAGCCGGAGGTGGAAGCGGAATCTAAATGACCATTTGTCGCTATTCTAATTTTTGCGATAAAAGTAAATTATGAGGCATAAATCCGGCTCCGAAGCCAAACCCCGCTGTCCCCGCTGCCGTCTGCACCTGGAGCTCTGCGTCTGCGGGCTGGCTCCTGAATTTGATCTTTCCACCAAGGCGGTGGTGATCATGCATTACGCCGAGGAAAGGCGCAAAAGCAACAGCGGCATGCTGTCCAGGCTGGTATTGAAGAATTCCGAGATATTCTTAAGGGGTTTGCGGGACGGCCCGGCCGCTCCGGAGCCTTCGGAAAAGTATCCCAATTCCCTGGTGCTTTTCCCGGGGGCCGGTTCTCAGGAATTAAATGACAATTTTCTGGCAACCATTCCCCGGCCCATAACCCTGATCCTGGCCGACGGCAACTGGAACCAGGCCGGGCACATGGTCAAGCGCGAAGCGCTGATGAAGGATGTTCCCAAGGTCCACCTGCCCCTTGGGGAACCAACAAACTACCGGTTGCGCAAGCCCCAGGCTCAGAACCGGATTTGCACTTTTGAAGCCTTAAGCCGGGCGCTGGGGATAATAGAGGGGCTGGAGATCGAGCAGAAACTGAAAGAGTTCTTTTATCTCTGGGTTTCCCGCAGCCTTAAAATGAGAGGCCAGCCGGATGAAAACTGAAAAAATAAAACCCCGCCGACGGACGGGGTTTTATTTTGCCTTGATTGTTCATCTAATAAACTATGGGTATTGTCAGGTACTTTTCTATCCGCAGATTAAACAGACGTTGTAGTGAGCGATGGCCGAACTATTTACGCAGATTTAAACATTTAAGTTTAAGTCGTCATGAAAATAATCGGTTATCATCTGTGTTAATTCGCTTACGCACCTCGTCTGTCTTCCCTTGGAGGCAGTAGCTTTAGCGAAGGCCTCTGCGGATAAGAATCCCCGGGAAAATTAAGTATAGTCATTTTGCCTTGATTTTAATCCGGTTTTGTTGTATCCTTAAAAATTGACGATCAACTTAAAAACCATATCCATCATCGGTGGAGGGCTGGCCGGATGCGAGGCGGCTTATCAGGCCGCCCGGCGCGGCCACCGGGTCAACTTGTACGAGATGCGGTTTACAGGAAAGTCAGACAGACCTGTCCTAAACACTCCGGCCCACCAGACCGGGCTTTTGGCCGAATTAGTATGCAGCAATTCCCTGAAATCCACCGAGCCGGGCAACGCCCACGGCCTGCTCAAGGGCGAACTGGCCCGGCTGGATTCCCTGCTGCTTAAATGCGCCAGAAAAGTTTCGCTGCCGGCCGGCAAGGCCCTGGCGGTGGACCGGGACAAGTTTGCTTTGGCCGTGACCCTGGCAATCGGAAGCGATCCCAATATAAAGATTATTTCCGAAGAACAAGTCGCCATCCCGGAAGGCCCAACCGTCATAGCTTCCGGGCCCCTGACCTCGGAAAAATTCTCCCGGGCGCTGGTTTCAATGCTGGGGGAAGAAGGGCTTTTTTTCTTTGATGCCATAGCCCCCATAGTGGAGGCCGGATCGCTGGACCATTCCAAGATGTTCAAGGCCTCGCGCTATTCCGATGAAGAGGGACAGTATTGGAACGCGCCGCTGAGCAAGAAGCAGTACCATGAATTCGTGAAACAACTGGCGGCGGCCGAACGCCATCAGCCCCGCGATTTTGAAGCCGGGCATTACTACGAAGGGTGCCTGCCGGTGGAGGCGCTGGCCGAACGGAACGTAAATTCCCTGCGCTTCGGGATGATGAAGCCGGTGGGGCTGTTCAACCCCCACGAGGGTCGAAGACCCTATGCAGTGCTGCAGTTAAGGCAGGAAAATTTAGAAGGCACCATGTTCAACCTGGTGGGTTTCCAGACCCTGCTTAAAATTTCGGAGCAGCAAAGGATCTTCCGGATGATACCTGGCCTGGAACAAGCCCATTTCCTGCGTTATGGCAGCATGCACCGGAACACTTATTTGCAGGGTCCTTCGGTACTCCATGCCACCATGCAGTCCAAAGCCAGGGACGATCTGTTCTTCGCCGGTCAGCTTACCGGGGTGGAGGGCTACGGGGAATCCATCGCCACCGGGCTGCTGGCGGGCATCAATGTTTCACGTCATTTAAAAGACCAGCCGCTGCTGATCCCGCCGCCCCTAACCATGCTGGGAGCATTGTGCAAATATGTGTCCGAAGGGGGAACCGGGAAAAGCTTTCAACCCATGAACGCCAATTTTGGTTTGCTGCCGCCGTTGGAAAACTCTGGGCATTCCAAGAAACAGCGCTCTGAGGTCTATTCCCAAAGGGCGCTGAAGGCCATGGAAGGGTTTGTGGAATATCTGAGTAGTTAGTTAAGCGAGCTTTTAACCCCTCCCAACCCTCCCCGATGCGGCTGGGATAAAGGGAGAGGTCGGCACCAAAAGAAAAAGAATATAAGCATTTAAACTCCAAGGGAACGAACGAAAATGGATTACGCCAAGATAATCAAGGACTCCTGGATTATGTCGGTAAAACACCGCTACCTGTGGGTCTTCGGGGTGTTCGCCGGGATGGGCGGCGGATTTTCATATCCCGGCGATATGAAGGAAGCCAGGAACAATGAATTTATTTCCACCGGCTGGTCCTGGCTTTGGGGGCACCCGGTTATAGCCATAATGATCGCAGCGGGCCTGGGGCTGCTGCTGTTGATCCATTTCATCCTGGTTTTTATATCCTACGGGGCGCTGATCAAGGGCGCAGCCCAGGTTGAACAGGAAGGAAAGAGCAATTTTGACAGCGCGCTAAGCGCCGGGCTGAAATATTTCTGGCCCAATGTGGGGATCGTCCTGCTGACTGGCCTGATGGCCCTGGGAGTGGTCGCCATCATCATGCTGCCGTTTGCCGGAATGTTATTGGCCGGCAGCGGCGGCTTTAAAGTAGCGGCCGTGATCTGGCTGATACTCTGCATCCTGCCCCTGCTGCTGGCCATCTTCGGGCTGGTGATAGTGGCGGCCCTGGCCGCCAGGATCTGCGTGATAGAAGACGCCGGGGTCTGGGATTCATTCAAGCAGGCCTGGCTGATGTGCAAGACCAACATCTCCGAATCGGCCACGCTGGGGGCGATCTCCATAGCTTTGGGGATCGGGATCTCGATTGCCATAACAGTGGCCGCAATAGCATTGGCCATACCGTTCATAATCCTGGGCCTGGTAAATATCTGGCTGGGACTGGTGCCCGGCGGTTTGGTGGGCATTGCCCTGATAATGCTTTTAGCCTGCGTTTACGGCGTTTTTACTTCGGCCTACTGGACCCTGGGATATTTGCAGATTAAAGCCAAGAATGCGCCGTCTCCCCAATTTAACACTCCGGTTTTGCCGGCGGGCGAAGTTGCCCAATAAACAGAAAATATTAGTGGTCCGGCATGACCGGCTGGGCGACGCCATCAATGCCGTGCCGGTGCTGATGGCGCTCAAAAAAGCCAAGCCCGAGGCGGTGGTTACATATATGGCGGCTTCTGCGTTCGTAGAACTTTTCACCGGCCAGCCTTATCTGGACGAAGTGAGCATCTGGCCAAATAATCTTTGGCATTTAGTGAAAGCATTGCGCCGGGGCCATTACGATGTCCTGCTGATGCTGCATCCTTCAAAACTTTTGGCCTGGGCGGCGCTGTTTGCCGGAGTCAAGCAGAAGGCCGGCCTGGGATTCAGGCCCTATTATGTTCTGACGGGATTCAAGCACTCGCATAATGGCCGGAAGTTGAGTGCTCCGCCTGGCTTCGATACTTCCTGCGGAAACTCAGCCAACGGCGGAGCGTATCGAAACGACGGCCATGTTTTACACGAGACCGAATACAATTTTTCCGTGGCCCGCAGTATATTTGATCTGCCCAAAGAGATCGAGCCTCCGCAGATATTTTTGAGCGATACGGAAGAAGCCGAAGCCAAAAATGTCCTGATGTCCATGAATGTCAGGACACCTATTGCAGTGCTCCCTGCCAACCGGGGTTCTTCGGCCAACTGGGAACCGGAGCGCTATCGGCAGCTGGTCCAGAAATTAGTGGAAACCAAGCAGGAAGTTCTGATTCTGGGCGGGCCGGGCGAGGAAGAGATACTGTCCCGGGTCAAAGGCGAAACTAATGCCCCCACGGCCGGGCCGGACCTGACATTGCGGCGGCTGGCTGCAATTTTGGCAAATTGCCGGCAGGTTATAGGCAGCAGCACCGGCACCCTGCACCTGGCCGCGGCGGCGGGCGCAAAAACCGTGGGGCTTTTTTGCCCGGCGCCGGCCAGCCGCCCGGAACGCTGGAGGCCGTTGGGGGAGGAGCATGTTCAGCTGGTGCCTGTTTCTGATTACTGTGAAAAATGTAAGCCCGATGCCAAATGTAATCTTGGGGGCATAGCACTTGAAAAAGTATTAGGTCATATTTTTATAAATGGTAGTATACTGTAAATACGCTTTGAATAGATTGCCTAAAGCAAACAAGCAAATAAAAACTAAACTTTTGGGAAACCCGATTTTTTATTTTTCGTCCTGATAGCGATAGCCTGAAAGCTATCGCTGGTAGCCAACAAGGCCCCTGGCGGGGCCTGCCCGCCTTTGGCGGATTAGGTTCATAGAGCCTTTATGATTTCCAGCGATGTCATTTATGTCGTCGCTATATTGATAAACGAAATTTGCTAACAGTTCAGTAATTAAAAAACCGCCTTTAAAGGCGGTTTTTTAATTACCGTTTGGTCCATTGTAGAATATCTTTGATGACATCTCTTATTAAAATTCGCTTTTTTTCATTTTGTCTTTTAACCAACCCGTTTATTTCAGCAAGCGCCGCATCTTTGGAATCTTTTAAATCATGGCGTTCGGCAAACAACAATTCGGTGCTTATGCCTAAAGCATCGGCAAGTTTTACTATGGTTTCAAGGGTAACATTTTTTACTCCACGTTCAATCATTCCGATATGAGTAGAATGAAGGTTTGACCGAAAACCCAATTCTTCCTGGGTTATGCCCTGTTGCTTGCGTAATTGTTGTATTCGCAGGCCGAATCTTATTTTTACGTTTGTTTTTGCTGACATAGGCTATATCCGTTTTTGGCGATAAAATAGTGAATATTTATAAAAGGATAATCCATACGCCAGTATTATGCCAGATACGATAATATCTAAAATAATTATTACGATAGTATTGACATTTGTTGTTAATTTTGATATAATATCTTTTAAATAAAACAAAAAGCAAAGGAGGTGAATCCAATGAAAACTAAACTTATTTTTCTTACTGTTATCGCATCGTTCATCTTCTTTAATATTGCCAGGAGTGATATTGGCATTAAAGTGGGTTATTTTTCACCCGCCGAGAAAACCTTTAAAGAAATCTACGGATCGGGCGGACTTGTTTTTGGATTGGATGGCGTTTTCTGGAGGGCAAATAATGTCGGTTTTGGTGTTTCCCTCGATTATTTTCGCAAGTCAGGAACGCCAGTATTTATTATCAACGGGGATACGGTGGAGACTGCCGATACCGCAATTGTGCGAGATGCCTCCTGCAAGATCACCTTCATACCTATAGCCTGCAATGCTTATTACAAATTTGGACAAAAGGAATCTGCAGTTAGGCCGTATATAGGCGGTGGCATTGGGATGTATCTTGTCAATGAGGAACTCAAGGCGGTTCTCTATGGCGATGACAGGTTTGGCTCTGCATCCAAGACCGAACTTGGCTTCCAGGTTCTGGGGGGAATTGAAAGTAAGATGGGCAATAAAACTAAGTTAGTTGCAGAAATCAAATATTCTATCGCCGCTGCCTCGGGGGAAGGCGGTTTGGCCGGCAAAACTGTTGATATAGGCGGATTGACCCTTTGTGCCGGAATCAGATTTTAACAACAATAAAAGGAGATAAACAATGGAAAACATCAAAGGGAAAATAGTCATTCTATCAGTTTTTGTATTGCTGTTCATGCCGTTGAATGTATTTGCATCCGAGAACAGCAACGCCGTATCCGGCAAATTGGGAATCTATCTGCCCCATGGAGGAGAGGATTCGTATAATGCCATAAAAAGCGGTATGGGTTTTACTGTTTGCTTTGAGCATTATATGAATAAGAACACTTCTGTGATGGCAAAGGCCGGATACCTCAAGTGGGGCACGACGGAGGAGGATGAATATATGTCCAATATACCGCTTATGGCCGGACTCAAATATTATTTGAACAGTGGCTCATCTGTATATCCATATCTTGCAGCTGATATCGGGCTTAACATGTGGTCCTGGATGGAGCGGGGGGAACAAGAATACAGCCATCAGGATCTCGGCTTTGGACTCGGCGCAGGCATGGAGATACCATTAAGCAACAATAATATGAATCTTGACCTTTCGGGCAAATATAGTATTATCTCATGGCCGTCAGAATGGTGCGGGGAGAGCTTTAAGAATATAGAGATTGGCTTTGGGATAAAATACGCGTTGAAATAACTGTAGACTAATAATGTACGGCCTATCAGTTCTTTTATCCTTAAACTGCGTCACACCAGGTCGTCAACATCAAAGGGAACAGCTACCGTCTGAGAGACAAGCTGGGAAAGGAGGCATAGGAACATCCATTATGACACTTATGAGTGGCACATTTTCAAACGATCATAATTGGTGCATTTTCAAAAGACCATTGACACTTAACCCTTCAACAAAACAAAAAAATACAAATAGGAGGTAATACCATGAAACGTCTTCTGCTCGTTGTTCCCTTGGTTGTAGCTATGGCCCTCGTTGGCTGCAGCAAGAAAGACGACCCCACCTCTCCGACGCCCACAACCGGTACTATCACCGGTATGGTGACGAAGGCATCCGATGCTTCTGCCATCGCGAGTGCAAGCGTTGTCACCAATCCGGCCACCAGCAATGTTTCAACCGATGCAACCGGCAATTTTAGCATTACTGGCGTTGCTGCGGGAACCTATACTGTAACGGCCTCTAAAAGCGGTTTTATTGACAACAGCGCGTCTGTTTCGGTTACTGCGGGGAATACAGCAACGGCTAATATTGCGTTGGCGGAAACGACAGTTACAGGCACAGGAATTTCAATTACTTCTACTCCTTCAGGGGCCAGAATATATTTACAAGGTCCAAGTGGATGGGTTGATACAACTAAATATACACCATCTACTTTTACAGGTTTAACCCCAAGTTCCTATTATAGCTGTTGGCTGTTTAAAGATGGCTATTATGAATGGCATTCTGAAGGTTGGGCCGAGAGTTATTACGGTACAACAGATATTGTGGTCACAACCGATCAGATTACGAATGTAAGTGCTACATTACTTTCACGCTTCTCTCAAGGCACCAATGTCGCTCTTGCATCTAATGGTGGTACTGCTTCAGCTTCTGGCTGGGCCAGTTATGGCGGATATGACGCCACACCGCAAGAAGCAAATGATGGACTTTCACCAACGGCAATCGGCATTAACTCATTCTGGGGATATTATGCAGATAACTGTTGGTTAAGGATTGATTTCCCTTCAATAAATGCTATTCGGACAGTGGTGTTAGATCTGTCATACGGTGGCCAGACTTATTATATCGAAGGGAGCGCTGATGGAACCACCTGGTTTACCCTAATGCCGTCAACATATATACCCAACACGGCGAAGGTTTATGCGCTTCCATCACCAACTTCAGTAATAGCTATACGGGCAGTAGGTACTTCATCTGGCGCGCCAGGCGGATATCTGTGGAGATATATAGTTTCTGAATTAGAAGCCTGGGTCTATTAATTGAAATTGTAATCTAAAGCCCCGATGAAAACATCGGGGCTTTTTTCTTGCATTTTGGCTTTTAATGTGTTATTTTAGTAACCGTAAGATAAACAATGGCCCACCACAGAAAGCCTAAGATAGGTTAATGAAAAAATACTTACTAATCCGCCTTGGCGCCATTGGCGACATTGTGCTGGCCACCGCCGCCATAGAGGCTATTGCCCAGGCCGAACCTGATTCCCAGATAGATTTCATCTGCAAAGCCAGGTTTGCCGGGCTTTTAAAGGGCCACTCCAAATTAGCTAACATTTACGGCTTTGACGAAACCGGCCGGCACAAGGGCCTGCGGGGGTTATTGCTGTTCATTCACGAACTTAGCACCAAGAAATATAATTTCGTCATAGACCTGCAGAACAACCCGCGCAGCCGGATGGTAACCATGTGCCTTAACGGAGGCAAGAAGATCCACTGGCCCAAGGATACCTGGCGCCGTAGGATGCTGGTCTGGGGCCACGGCCAGGGCAAAACTTATAAGACAGTGATACAGAGATATCTTTCAGCGGTGGAGAAGGCCGGGATCAAAGAGCCGGAGGCCAGGCCGAAACTGTATCCGATGGCCGATCCGTCTATCAAACTGCCGCAGGGAGAGTTCATTGCCATAGCGCCGGGCGCGCACTGGTCGACCAAAAGATGGACGGGTTACTCGGAACTGGTTACAAAACTGAAAACTGTAAACTATGAGATTGTGATAGTAGGCGACAATGACGATAAAGACGTGGCCGATAATATAATTAAAGTGAGTCGAACAAGAGGAACTGATTTATGCGGGCAGTTGGACCTGGCACAATTGGCTTACGTGCTGTCCAAAGCAAAATTGCTGGTCACCAACGACACCGGGGCCATGCACATTGCCGAAGCGGCGGGAACGTCGGCGCTGGCCATCTTCGGACCCACAGTCAAACAATTCGGCTTTGCCCCCTGGCGCAAGGAAAGCAGGGTCATAGAAACAGACCTGGATTGCAGGCCGTGTTCGCTGCACGGTTCAAATAAATGCCCTAAGGGTAAGGGCCATTTAAAATGCATGAAATTTATCACTGCCGAACAGGTG